>DAOLZE010000301.1:0-3135 GCA_035426125.1 Rhodocyclaceae bacterium | reverse complement strand
GTTTCTTCGTTATTGCCGCCGACTGTTTTCGTCAGCTTTATGATTCCGTCCGATGCGAACCTGATAGCGCCAGTCGTTCCCTTGTTTCCCAATCCGACAAAATGTTGCGCAGCGATTGTTCTAGCGGAATCTGCGGCTGCCACCCCGTTGCTGCAAGGATTTTTGCACAACTACCTCTCACATGTTTCTGGTCCGATGGTCTGTAGCGCGCGGGATCATGAGCGATTTCCAAATGGACTCCGGCAATATCAGACATTCTGGTAATCATATCCCGTATCCGGGTGTCTTGTCCGGAACAGACATTATAGATTTCGCCGTTTTCCCCATCGGTCAGCAGGCTCAAATAAGCACGAACCAGATCGCGAACGTCGGTAAAGTCACGGGTAACATCAATATTGCCGAGTTCAATGATTGAATTGCGAATTCCTAATTTGATTCTGGCAATTGCCACGGCGATCGAGGGAATTATAAAATCGATGCGCTGCCCCGGACCGATATGATTGAATGGTCGGGCGATGATGATGCGCCATGGTTCAATGCAACTCCATTGGTAACAGAGCAGCTCCGCAGCCGCCTTGCTCACGGCATAGGGGTTGTGTGGACTTGCCGGGCAAGTTTCCAGAATGGGCAATGCTTCAACAGGAACGGGGCCGTAAACGTCGCTGGAACTTACATACAGAAAATCCCCACAAAAACCATTCCGTTTCATGGCTTGAAGCAGGTTCAGGGTTCCGACAAAATTGACCATCATGGTCTGTTCCGGATTTTTGATGGCCTCCGGAACAAAGGATTGTCCTGCCAGATGGATGATGCCGTCGGCACGCGCATCGTGCAATACGCGATCCAGCGATGCCGGATCGAGCAGGTTGTATGTTGTGCTGGCGGGGATGAGTTCCCATCCAGCGGCACGAATAATATCCGCCGCTGCGACAAACGCTTTCCCTACAAAGCCGGTTTCGCCGGTAAGGAATAGCCGTTTCATTCCGGATTGTTATCCTGGAAAGGTGAAGTGGTGTGGGTCGTCATTTTGCAGATTCAGAATGGTTTGCGAGCAATGATTGCCTGTGTCTTCGGCATGAACTCATCGAGAACTTTTTTGATACGATGGCCTTCCGGCATGCTGAGCAGGATGCCCCATGTTTGCGTCCAGCTTGTCAAAAGGGGATGCCAGGGAGGGGCCAAGTCCTGCTCACTTGCCCAGAACAGACACATCCAGAAAGCCCAGAAAAATCCGTGGGCATGCTTGTGTTCGATCACTAATCCGGCATCCGTAACCAACTTTGCAAACTCTTCCCGCTGAAAGATATGGATGTGATTGGGTTTTTCAAAACAGCTCGCCGGTGCGAACTCTTTCTGCAATTCCTCGCTGACTGGATCGGGTACGGTGATCAGATATTGCGCACCAGGTTTGCCGACGCGATATAACTCCCGTACGACGGCAGCGGGATCATCCACATGCTCAAGCACCTCCAAGATCATGACTTTTGTGACGCAAGCATCTGGTAGTGGTAAAGGAGTGGAATCGCACACCAGCCCCCTGCAGGACTGGGACGGAGTATCGGCAAGAATGCGCTGAACAAGCTCATTGACCCTGCCTGGGTTGACGTCGGAACAGAGGATGTGCGCTCCACGGTTGGCAGCAAACATGGTTGCGCCGCCGTTACCGCAGCCGACATCAAGGACGATGTCGTCGCGCTCGATGCGGAAGCCGCGCAGGACTTCATCGGTTTCCTGCAAAAACCAGCCACTTTGTACCGAGTCCGCGAGCCCACACCAGTGCGGGTCATGCGGTTCGATCGGTGCCGCAGCAGGCATCGGCAGCTCCGCATATTGGGGCGCAGAAGTGGCCTCTACCTCACTGGTTGAAGTGTGATCAGAATTATTCATTTGTGAGGGCTTTCTGCTCCGCTTAGGTTGGCTTGCGTGCGATGATGGCTTGGCTTTTGGGCAGAAATTTATCGAGCGTCTTCTTGATGTTCTGGCCTTTTGGTAGATGCAGCAAGATATCCCAAGTTTTCATCCACTGCTTGAGTACGGGGTGCCATGGCGCATTAATATCATGTTTGCAGGCCCAGAACATGACCCACCATATTGACCAGAAAAACCCGTAATAGGCCCGTCGCTCAATGATCAAGCCAGTATCAGTGATCAATTTTTCGAACTCGTCACGCTCAAAAATACGCACATGATTGGGTTTCTGGAAGTAAACCGGGGGCACCAGATCTTTTTGCAGCATCTCCGATCTGCGATCGGGTACGGTGATCAGATACTGTGCCCCGGGGCGACCGACCCGCAGCAATTCCCGCATGAATTGCTGCGGGTCATCGACATGTTCAAGAACTTCCATGGCGATGATCTTCGTGACTGTCTCGCTTGGCAGCGGCAGAGGGTTGGCATCGCTGACGATGGAGCGAATTGCTCTTGCCGGTGTTTTGCGCAGCGATTGCTCGATGAAGGCAACCTTCTCTGCATCGATATCGGCACAGATCACCTCGGCACCACGCAGGGCACAAAAGTAGATGAACGGTGCCTCGCCGCAACCGACGTCGAGAACCGTATCTTCTGGGGCAATTGGAAAACCCTCAAGCAATTCGTTGGTTTCATCCTGAAACCAGCCGCTCATGAAGGCGTCGAAATGCGTTGGATCGTACCCTTCAGGCCATTCGCTTTCCTCTGCCTGTGATCCGGATCCAGATCCAGATGCAGGGAGCATCATGATCGCCGGCGACACGAACAGCCGGTGGAAAAAATTAAGCATCATGGTTTTGTATTGTCAGGAAATGAGCGGAAAACGCGCCGGTCAATGGAGACAAAATCACGCAATTTTTCCTGGACGACAGCACGGGAGCAGTGCTGCTTGAGACGGATGGCCGAGGCTTTGGACATTGCCGCATATTTTTCGGGTTCCTCTTTGGCTACCCGATAACTTTCCAGCAGGGCATTCACAATGGACTCCCAATCGAGGCGATAGCGTTTGGTGCGATAGGTATTGCGGACATCGTCGGTAGGCCAGCGGGTTGGCTCGAGTGTTGCATGCGGAACAAAAGCCACGCTCTCATCGATGTAGTCAGTCATTCCTGTATGCCGGGGACTTACTGCGGGAATGCCGTACGACATGAATTCCATCAGAGGCAA
>DAOLZE010000300.1:0-3137 GCA_035426125.1 Rhodocyclaceae bacterium | reverse complement strand
GGAAATCTCTGCGCTCTGATTTCTTGCGCTTGCATTGCTGCTCATATGTTTCACCTGTAATTTATTTTGCGCGCCGCAAGTCTGAGAAACTGTAGGTCACGCCGTTTCCGTAAAAACGGAAACAGCGTGATCCTGATTTATTCAGTATTTTCTCAAGAGTCCTGCTTGGCTTTCTCAACTTCCACCGGAGCACCACGCGGTGCATGGTGGGTGCCGCCGTAATAGACACGGAAATGCAACTGGCAATAGCCGCCTGCAAGATGCAATCCTTTCAGTGGCGATTCGACCACTTCCTGATTGCCTTGCCAGTTCTTGAACTGGAAGGGCTCCCAGGCATGGTAAAGGATTACCTGGCCAGGGGCGGTGGACGGTGAGACCTTCACCATACATTCGCATGTGCCGTTGTCGTTGAATATCCGCACCATGTCGCCATCCTTGAGTCCGCGCTTTTCCGTTTCCAGCGGATTCATCCAGCAGGCCGGTTGGCCACGCTGCAAGCGCAGCAGCAGTTTTACATCGCGCCAGATGGAGTGGATACTCCAGCGATTGTGTCCGCCGGTGAGGCGTAGCGGATACTTGCTGTGGGCAAGTGGCGGCTCCTTGTGTACCGGCAAGGACTCGCCGCCTTCAAGAAACCAGGGGTGATCGATGTAGAACTGCTGACGCCCGGTGATCGTCGGCCAGGCTACTTTCTTTTCGACAAAATCCTGATGCGGCCAGTGCGTATCCTTGGGATCGTAATCGGTGTAGTTCTGATTGATCAGAGAAGGCCGTGCAGTACCGATCACAGGAACGGCGCCTCTTTGCAAGGCTTCACGACCGCTGTTGGTACCAATGCTGGGACTGCCGGCAAAGATCGCATCCATCAGCTTGACAGGATCCTCCGGATCAGTCGGATCGTACCTGCCATTGTGCGTATGAATATCGTAGACAGTGGTGATGTCGAATTCCTTGTCATTGAGACCACGCACCATCTTGACGCCACGCGCCTTGGCGCGCTCGGCAACATATTTGCTCAACAGACCGAAGGTCTCCCAGTCCGACTTCGATTCACCCAGCGGCTCGGTGGCCTTGTCGGAGGTGATGATGTAAGGCACATAGGTCTGTGCGTACTTGATCCCGTATTTTTCGTAATACGCGGCCACCGGCAGGACGTAGTCGGCATACATGCCCGAAGAGCTCATCTTGAAATTAACCGAGACGACCAGTTCAAACTTCGGCCACAGTTTTTCCCTGGCGATCTGCGAGGATGGCCAGCGACGCAAGGGGTTGGCACCAGTAAAAATGTATGCCTTGGGAGAACGCCCTTCCGGCGGATGCACCTTGGTCCAGCCCTTGTCGATCGACTCGCGCATATAGGCGCTGAAATTGCGCGGCAATGCCGGATCTTGCAAATGCGGTTTGTCCCACATTTCCTTGTAGCCGCCATGGACGTACAGGAACACCATGCAGGGCGTGTGTCCTTCCCTGGCGCTGTAATCCGTATATAGATTTTCGTAATCGCGCGGCGTCAGGCCGCGGATTGCCTTTGGAATGACCTTGAGCATATCCGCAAGAGGAATGGTGCTGTCGGCCATCTGATCCAGGCCATCCATCCCCCACCAGGCGGATACCCGCAAGCCGCCGCCGGAATATCCCTGGTTTCCGGTGAGATTCATCAGCAGAATAAACGAGCGCTGAAACAGGTCACTGTGATAGTGCTTGCAGGCGCCATATGATGCAATGATCATGGCACGCGGTGCGGCTGCCATTTCACGCGCAAAGGTACGAATCAGATTGGGATGAAGGCCGGTAGTTTTTGCCGACTGCTCGGGACGATATTCCTTGTCGAGCCGCTCGCGCATCATGTCGAAGACCGTGTGCACTTCAACGCTGGAACCATCGAGCAGCTTGACATTGAAAGTTCCGGATAGCGCCGGCTTGATGCCGTTGAGCTTGAGGCTGCGGCCGCCATCGCCATCCCCCTCACAACCTGGTGCCATCACGATGGCATTCTTCACTTCGTCCCACATGTAAAAGGCATTATCGACGCCGCCCTTGACGACATCACTGGTACGCAGGAAGCGCTTGGTATCCTTGCGCACCAGGAAGGGAAAGTCGGTCTGCTCAAGCACATAATCCTTCTTGAACAGCTTTTCCTCGATCATCACCTGCGCACATGCCAACGCCAGGGCCGCATCAGTTTCCGGCTTGACGTTGATCCACAGATCGGCATGCACGGTGCTGGCACTGAGGTCGGGGGAGACCACCACCAGCTTGGCACCACGATAACGCGCTTCATGCAGGAAGTGCGCCTCGGGAATCCGTGTGTAGAGCGGGTTGCCCAGCCAGATGACGATGTAATCGGATTTAAACCAGTCGTCGGAGGTCCCTTCGGCATTGAAGCCACCCCAGGTCTGAATCACGCCCAGAGGCATGTCGCCGACACCGGACCAAGCGTCGATTCGCGTCACTTGCAGTGCGTTTGAAAAACGAAAATCACCCGCAGTTTCGGGACCGTAACCGGTATTGGAAAGGTCATCAAAACAAATTGTTTCCGTACCGTGCGCAACCGAAATATCAATCAGCTTATCGGCAATCTCGCCCAGTGCTTCATCCCAGCTGACGCGCTTCCACTTGCCTTCACCGCGCTCACCGGCACGCTTCAGCGGGTAAAGAACACGGGATTCGGAAAGCTGCAACTGGGTATAACAGGCACCCTTCTGGCAGCCGCGCGGATTGAAGTCGGGAATGTCGGCGCGATGCGGTTCATAGATAGCGTTCTGCTCTTCGCGCCAGGCAATGCCGTCGCGCACATAGACATCCCAGGAACATGCAGCAACGCAATTGGCGCGCGTATGAGTCCCCTTGACGATCTTGTCCCACTTCCACTTCTCGCGCCAGATGTCGGAATAATCGTTGTACTTGATCTTCTTGGCGGGTACCTTAGCCGGCATGGTAATGCCGGGCTTGGGTGTTTTTGTCTTCGGCCGCAGGCTGTACAACCCCACTCCAGCCGCAGCGACCGCAGAACCCACGATGAAATGACGACGTGACAATTGCATGACTTGCTCCCCCTTTGCTTCCTGCTGAATGTGTTTCGCATGGACGAAACACGCCAGTCCGTCAAATGACGGATCCCCCTGACTGCATTGAAA
>DAOLZE010000299.1:0-3214 GCA_035426125.1 Rhodocyclaceae bacterium | reverse complement strand
GCCGGTTATGTTTTCATCGGCATGGACCACTTCGCCAAGCCTGACGACGAACTTGCCGTGGCGCAGCGACAGGGACGGTTGCACCGCAATTTCCAGGGCTATTCGACGCATGCCGATGCCGATCTGCTGGCATTCGGCCTCTCGGCGATCAGCAAGGTCGGACCGACCTACTGCCAGAACTTCAAGACCATCGACGAGTATTACGATGCGCTCGATCGCAACGAACTGCCGGTGATGCGTGGCATCGAACTGACGGCCGATGATTTGTTGCGCCGTTCGATCATCCAGGCACTGATGTGTCATTTCGAGCTGTCTATCGAATCCATCGAGATCGCCCATCTGATCGATTTCAAATCCTACTTTGCCGCCGAACTTGCTGCTTTGCGTGAAATGGAAGAGGCCGGTCTGTTGAGGGTCGACGATCAGGGGCTTACCATCATGACGCGCGGCCGCATGCTGGTGCGTGCCATCGCCATGGTGTTCGACCGTTACCTGCGCACCGACCGGGAGCGCGCCAGATATTCCAAAGTCATCTGAGAAACTCGGCCAGCAGGGTGGATGTTAACCTTGTAACCTGGGCTGCGCCCACCTTGCATTTCTATCGGCATTTCCGCGAAAGCAGAGACTCAAGTATGTGATGTACTGGATTTCCGCTTTCACGGGAATGACAATGATGTCCCTGATGGTGGCGACAGTTCGCCAGCATCACATTAGATCCTAGCCTTCCCCATGCCAGATACCGGTTTCATCGCCATCTTTCTCATCGGTCTTCTCGGTGGCACACATTGCATCGCCATGTGCGGCGGCATTGTCGGTGCGCTGAGCATGCCGGCAGCCGGCCAGGTATCGACTCCCGGCTGGTCACTGCATCTGTCCTACAACCTCGGCCGTATCGCCAGCTACACGTTGGCAGGTGCGGCGATGGGCGCAATCGGCAGTCTTAGTCTGCTGCTCAATCACGTCTTGCCGGTACAGATGATCTTGTATGTTGCCGCCAACATCATGCTGATTGCATTAGGGCTGTATCTTGCCGGAGCTACACGAACGCTGGCGTTCGTCGAGCGCATCGGGCAACACTGGTGGGCAAAAATCCAGCCATTGACGCGGCGCTTCCTGCCGGCGCGCTCGGTGGCGCAGGCGTTGCCGCTCGGTATGCTGTGGGGATTCCTGCCATGCGGTATGGTGTACAGCGCATTGACGGTGGCGTTGCTTGCCGGTAGTACCTGGCGCGGTGCCGGCCTGATGCTGGCATTCGGCCTCGGTACGCTGCCGAATCTGCTGCTTGCAGGACTTCTGCTGAAACGTCTGCGCGAAACGGTGCGTATGAAGACGGTGCGTCTTGCCTCAGGCATACTGGTGCTTGGCTTCGGTGTGGCCGGCCTGCTGAATGCGACGACGCTCGGTGGACGGCTCTGGGAGGGCATCGTCTGCCGTGTTTCGTGATCTGTCAGGAGGATTGTCGTGAGCGATCATCTGCAAACGCTGGAACTATCGCTGGAAGGCATGCATTGCACCAACTGTGCAGCACGTGTAGAGAAACAACTCAAGCAGTTGCCGGGCGTCGAGGCGGTGGTCAATTTCGCTACGGAAAAGGCATATGTGCGTTTTGCTGAAGGGGCCAGTGACGTTGCGCGGATCATCGCCGCTGTTGAGGCCAGCGGTTACAAGGCGTACCTGTCCTCGGCGGATACGCACGAGGAAGAGCAGCAACGCCGCCGCGATCTGTATCGCGCGGAGTTGCACCAGTTCTGGATAGCGGCTGCACTGTCGCTGCCGCTGGTGGCGCAGATGGCGTTTATGTTCAGCGGTACACAAATGGAAAGCACGCATGCGGAACTACTGCCGCGCTGGCTGCAAATGCTTCTGGCGACACCCGTGCAACTGTGGATTGGCCGGCGTTTTTACGTTGGGGCCTGGCACGCTTTGCGCGGCGGTAGCGGCAACATGGACGTACTGGTGGCGCTCGGCACCAGCATGGCGTATCTGTTCAGCGTCGTTGTGACGCTGGCGGCGCTGCATCACCAGCATGTGTATTTCGAGGCCTCGGCGACTGTCATCACCCTGGTGCTGCTCGGCAAGATTCTCGAAGCACGTGCCCGGGCCGGCAGTTCGGCGGCGATTGAAGCGCTGATTCGTCTGCAACCACAGAGTGCACTAATCGAGCGGGATGGCGGCGTTGTCGAGGTCGCTGTGAATATGCTGATTCCCGGCGACGTGGTCATCGTTCGTCCCGGTGAGAGTATTCCGGTTGATGGCGAGATCGTCGACGGCGAATCGGCGCTCGACGAGGCGATGCTGACTGGCGAAAGCCTGCCGGTTGAAAAGCGGCCAGGTGACAAGGTGTATGCCGCGAGCATCAATGGTGCAGGGCTTTTGCGCTGCCGTGTCGGCGGGGTCGGCAGTCATACCCTGCTGGCCGGCATCATCCGCATGGTTGAACAGGCGCAGGGCTCGAAAGCCCCGGTGCAGCGACTCGCCGACCGCATCGCAGCGATTTTCGTCCCTGTGGTGAGCGTTGTGGCATTACTGACTTTTCTTGCCTGGTGGGGCCTGGCGGGAGATATCGGCCAGGCATTGGTGAATGCCGTCGCCGTGCTGGTGATCGCCTGTCCTTGTGCGCTCGGTCTGGCGACACCGACGGCGATCATGGTGGGCGCCGGACGCGGTGCGCAGGCAGGCATCCTTGTCCGCGATGCAGAATCGCTGGAGCTTGCCGAAAAAATTACGCTGCTGGCGGTGGACAAGACCGGCACCCTAACTCAGGGCAAGCCCGTCGTCACTGATCTGCTGGCATTCACTGGCAGCAGCACCAGCGAATTGTTGCAGGTGGCGATGACACTCGAACAAGGCGCCACACATCCGCTGGCCGCCGCAATTCTCGCGTATGCCACAGCGCAGGGCAGTGTGCCGCTGCCCTTGAAGAATCTTGCTGCCGTGCCGGGCAAGGGTCTGCATGGCGAAGTGGATGGCGTGGAATGTCTGCTCGGTTCGCCGGCATCCCTCACCGAGCAAGGCGTGGCCATTGATGCTGCAAGCGTTTTGTCATTTCAGGCGGCCGCCAGGAGCATCGTCGCCGTATCGCGCGGCGGCATTGCCCTAGGTATTCTCGCGGTGGCCGATCCGCTGCGTCCCACGACCGCAGAGGCCGTGGCGCGGCTGTCCGCCCTCGGCGTCAAAGTGGTGATGCTGAGCGGCGACAACGCGGGCACTGCGG
>DAOLZE010000298.1:0-3251 GCA_035426125.1 Rhodocyclaceae bacterium | reverse complement strand
AGGTAGTTCGTGAAACCGATTTGCTTCGAGACATCCGATTCTCCAGTGATGAAAAAACACATGGGGAATCGGCGGGGCGCGATCCAAAGCGGATCGCCAGGCGTTGCGCGGCTCAGGCCGCAAACGCAAAGGGAAAGCGAATCAGGGAAACGCCCGCCCCGCCGATCAGGCGGAGACGGACCAGTTGGGGCGTTCGGGTTGGACCGTGGGCGGCGAAGCTAAAACGCCGGGATGCCAAGGATGATCGACGAAAGTCGTAGCCATTAGAGGGACCGCCGCAATGCCGGTCAGCACGGCTGCGCAACTGGCATGACAAGCCGCACAGTCGCCGTCTATGCCGCCACCCAAGGCTTTGGCGACGAGATCACCGCCCTCATCGGCATGATGCTTGTGTTCATGATGCCCAAAATGCTGAGCGGCCTCACCGGTTTCGTGCTGGCAATAGCCACCGACCGCCGCCCAGGTGAACTGGAACGGCAGAAAAGCGAGCAAAAGGATGGAAAGCCAGCGACGCATTTAGTGGATGTTAGCAGAACTATTGGGGGGCAAAAACAGATGGCCAAGAATTCGCGTCCTGGCCATTGTCGGATGGGCGGTCGAGTGTGTCAGAAATAACGATTAACCTCCTTGATACAGGGCATCGCGTTGCTTCCGTTCTTCCGGCGTCATTTTCGTGGATGGTGCAGGGGTGTTGTGCTGGAGTTTGTCGACATGCTGCGATTTCCCATCGCGATAGGCATATTCGTGCGGAATCAGCGCCCAGCCTTGGTCACCGCCCACGTAACGATACTGGCCATCAGCGCTAACCGGATTGCGTTTGAAGTCATCGAGTTCCTGTTGCACTTGCTGGGCGGATTTGCTGCCCGAGTCGTGCGCCGGGTAGAATTTTGTCGTACCCTCCGGCGTGCTGTGCATGACCGACTCGGCCAATACCTGACCTGACAGGGCCAAACCGGCACAGAGAACGGGAATGGAAAGGGCTTGTTTGACGTTCATGATGGAACTCCTTCATTGATGTTTCGATTCATCGGGTTTGGGTATGCCGAACAACTGAGCGGCATGGATGAACTATAGAAAATCAGCACTGACAGAACGCCAACAGGAAGTTTACAAAATTGACATCTTTCGATTCGTGAAGAAATGAAACTATTGGTTGTCGAAGATGAGCAAAAGCTCGCCCAATACCTGCAAAAAGGATTGGGTACCGCAGGCTTTGTCGTTGACCTTGCCCACGACGGCGTAACGGGACTCCACATGAGCTTGGAGTTCGATTACGCGGCCATCATCCTCGACTCCATGCTGCCCGGCATGGACGGCCTCTCCTTGTTGGCTGCCTTACGCACGAAGAAGCAAACACCTGTATTGATGCTGACCGCGCTGGGTAAAGTGGAGGACCGGGTTAACGGTTTGCAAACTGGCGCCGACGATTATCTGGTCAAGCCGTTTGCCTTTTCCGAGCTGATTGCTCGAATTCATGGGCTGTTGCGCCGGTCGGCGACGCAGCAACCGGAAGCCACGTCGAACCGTCTTGCACTACACGATCTTGAAATGGACCTGGCCCGCCGCAAGGTTCTCAGGAATGGTCAGCGCATCGATCTGAGCGCCAAGGAGTTCCTGCTGCTTTCTCTGTTTCTCAGGAAACAAGGTGAGGTGCTGTCGCGAACCGAGATTGCCGAGCAGGTTTGGGATATGAATTTCGACAGCAACACCAACGTCGTCGAAGTTTCGATCAAGCGACTGCGCGCCAAAATGGATACGCCCTTCGAGATTCCGTTGCTGCATACCGTACGCGGTATGGGCTATGTCCTTGAACTGCGCGAATGAGACCGGTAAGGATGATCAATCCGACGCTGAGCGGTCGCCTCATACGCTGGCTCGCTTCGCTGAGCCTGGGTGTTCTGGGATGCTTGTGCCTCGGCGTTTTTTTTTCGGTCAAAGCCAATCTTGGAACACAACAGGACCAGCGTCTTGAAAAGCTCAGCACGGCAATTCGGCACCTGTTTGAAGAAACACCGGAACACCTGCAACCGGGGTCGCTTGAACACGACCTGGATGATCTTCTGAAAATCAATCGGGACTCGCATCTCAAGTTAATCGATAGGCTAGGTGAGGCTCGCTTCATCTCGACGCCAAGTGCATGGCCATCAAAAGCTCGCTTTTATTCGTTTGCACTCCCCGATGAAGCGCAGAGGACAGATTTTGCCGTTGCCGAATTGGCACTTGAGACTGCGCCTGATGAAGCGATTCTGGATCGCCTTGCAGCCATCCTCTGGGGGGCTGCCTTGATCGGGAGTGCCGCAATCACCCTGGGCGGCTACCTGATCGTTTATTACGGACTGGCCCCCATTCGGACCCTGGCTGAGCAAACGCGCAGTCTCGCAATCCTTTCCCTCGACACGCGCTTGGAAACAGAGGGGATCCCTGCCGAGTTGCAAGTTCTCGTCGATCATTTCAACGACTTGCTGAATCGACTGGAAAAGGCCTATCAGCAACTCGAAGGGTTCAATGCCGACGTTGCGCACGAATTGAGAACCCCATTGGCGAACATCATCGCCAGCAGCGAGTTGGCCTTGCGTAGCAACGACAAGGACGAACACCTGCGCGATTGCATCGGTTCGAATCTCGAAGAAATGCACAGGCTGTCGGGCATCGTCAATGACATGCTGTTTCTGTCGCAAGCCGACCGGGGTGCAAAAGCCCGGCGGATGCCCGTTCATAGCCTTGCCCAGCTCTGCGCCGAAGTGGCCGACTACTACGAAGCGGTGCTGATCGAATCTGACCTTCAATGGTCTATCGAAGGCGATGCATCAGGCCAGTACGACGCGGCGCTGCTCCGGCGCGTGCTGTCCAATCTGCTGAATAATGCGGCTCGGTATGCCGATCACGGAAGTTCAATCGTGATTCGTATCGTTGTGGAAACTCATGGACACATCAAGCTCTCGGTGATCAATCGAGGAGAACCGATTTCTGCTGAAAGTCTGCCTCATATCTTCGACCGCTTTTTCCGCGTAGATGCCTCACGTAGCCACGGCCATCAGAATCATGGACTGGGTCTCGCCATCGTTGGCGCGATTGCCCGGATGCATGACGGGGAGGCCTTCGCAAAATCCGCCCATGGTGAGACAGAAATAGGCGTACGACTGGCCGGCTGATGGCCCCGCTGCTTTTTGCCAACCAACAATGGGTCTTTAGTCTTTGGTTTGCGGTGCAGAGGTTCGCAATATCCGCAGACCGTTGGCGACGACCAGCAG
>DAOLZE010000297.1:0-3256 GCA_035426125.1 Rhodocyclaceae bacterium | reverse complement strand
GGCGTTTGAGTTTGGCCGCATCAATCTCGCCTGTTTAGGTCGTGGCCGTGACAAGAGGAGCTGGATCGCCTGCAGCCGTCCAAACGTCGTTCCCGCGCAGGCGGGAACCCATGAGCATAGAAATAACGGCTGCTTTCGGGGCTTGTGACCGAACATTTATCCCTCTGTCCGAATTCCCGAGGCCGACTCTGTTTCATATAACCGGATCAGATTTCCCCCCGCCTCTTTCGCTTGATACATGGCCGCATCAGCCCACTTCAGAAGGTCGTTTTCACTGACTTCATGATCGAGAAACAAGGCCACGCCAATGCTGGATGTGCAGCGATGTTCTATTTTCTTTTCTGCCGCACCCTCGCGTATGAGTATCAGATGATAGGGCTCCGACAAGGTGAGACGGATTTTCTCTGCGATGCGCAGTGCTTGTGCGGTCGATTCGACTTTGCAGGCATGCAACCCGCTCAGTAGTGCCACAAACTCATCCCCACCGAAACGAGCCACGGTGTCCATTTCACGCATACAACTTCTCAGTCGCTCGGCTGCCTCAATCAGCAGTAGATCGCCCACGTCATGCCCATGCATATCATTGACCGGCTTGAAATTGTCCAGATCCAGGAACATCAGCGCGCCATAGCATCCGCTGCGCTTGCTCGCCGCCATCGCCTGATGCAGACGGTCGCTGAGCATCAGACGGTTGGGAAGTTGCGTCAGTGCGTCGTTGAAGGCCAGATGATGGATCTTTTCCTCTACTCGCCGGCGTTCTGTCACATCATGGGAGACGACAACAACGTATTTGGTTCGCCCTTCATGGTCCTTGATGACGCCACTGCGTGACTCCAGCAGACAAATTTCGCCATCGGCCATCACGAACTGATATTCAAGATGCTGCCCGATACCGGTAGCGACCAGCTTTTGGAAGGCACTGATGACGCGTTCACGATCAGCTGGATGGATATCACTGAACGAAGATGTTCCGGAAAGCTTTCGGCCCTTTAGCAGTCGTGCATAAGACGGACTGTTATAAATCCGTCTTCCTTCGGTGTCGAGAACCACAACGAATCCTTCGAGGTTATCGGCGATCAAGCGGAAGAATTCTTCCTGCTCGCGCAATGCATCCTCCATCTGCTTGCGTTGCGAGATGTTGGTATGTGTGATGACTGCGCCCGCTTTCGCCTCTTGGCTCAACGGCATGACGGTCATTGAGAACCAGCGTTGTTGGCATGCCGAGTGGCAAGGGTATTCGAGAGTGAAGCTTGATAAACGACCATCCAGCACCGCTTGAATACCGCTGCGGGCATCCAGCCCGGTGCTAGCAGTGTCCTCGCAGCACGCCAGGTAATTGATGCCAACACTTGTGCGTGGCGCTGGCTTATCAGTCTCAAGACTATTTTCTAAAGCAAACTGTTGCCAACGGTTGTTGACGGCCAGAATTACCCCATGCTGATTCACCACGGCAATTTCGGCATCGAGGGAATTCAGGATGGCGTTCTTGAACGCCTCACTCTCTTTCAGCGTATCTTCCCGTTCCTTCAAAGCCTCCAACAGGTTATTGAAGCCGCCGAACAGTTCGCCGATTTCGTCCTGGCTGGTGGCTGGCAGGGGGGGTATCGATCGGTCATCTGCGGTGAATGTAGAAAGTGCTCGACTGGCAGTTAACATCGGGGCGAAGCGCTGTTGCAGCATCCGGGAAATGAGCCACCAGGTTAATGTGCCGGCCAGCAAGCTGAAAACGAGGGTGCTCAGGAGTACCCGTTGCGTCAGGGTATCAATCGGGGCAAACGCTTCCTGAGTCGGCAGGGTGGCAACGACAAACCAGCCTGCAGCAGGAATGCTCTTGGCTGCAGAAAGCTCCGACACGCCGCGCGAGTTGACGGATACGCCAAAACCCTCATGACCCTGCATGTACTGGTCGAACATAGGGTCGATGCCGGGTGCTGGCACCGGCTGCATGACGAGACTTTTGTCCGTGGCAGTGACAAATAGTTTGTGCTGTGGGGCAATCAACAAATAGCCGCCACTTTTGCCATAGTGGCTCTCGGTAATCTTGTCGAGAAAATTGGGTTTCCCAAGATCGGTTACCCCAGCCAGGGCACCAATTACATTGCCTTGATTATTTCGAATGGGTACTGCGATGACAACCACTGGGGACAGTAACAGTTTGCCTAACACCGGCTTTCCGATAGACGGTCTGCCTTCTTTTATTGCAGCGACCATCACATCCCTGTCCATGTAATTGGTGCCCACACGTCCCGCCGAGACCGGTACTGAGGCAATCGCCACGCCATCGGCGCCAGTGAGAAATACCCCCCCATTAAACATGCTCAAAATAGCGGGACTTCCCTCCAGGCGCTCTTGCAACGCCTGTACGTTATTCAACATCGACGGGGTTATTCTTCCCTTGGCATAGTCTCCCAGCGCAGTGATTCGCGCGTTCAGCTCTTCATCGACCCCTTGCGCTACCAGTTTCGTCGTCGAAAACTGCTGATCACCCAACAGATGCTGCATATCGGCCTGTAGCGTCCGGCTGGTGTAGAACGCCATCGCCCAGATGCTGATTGCCAAGATACCCAACGTGAAAAGAGTCACACGTGTTTTGAGCGATTGCCAGTTAAAGACATTCGATTTCATAACGCTTATCTCACACGAAGGGCGACCGACAGTTCAGTGCCCGATATCGGCAATCGCTGGCAACCAGAATGGCGAGCGGCACTTTTCGGGTGGCGCCCTTGGGCTTGAGCTTCAAAACAATATGTCTGCTTGCCACGGAAAGCACTCTGCTCAGTATCAGTAGACCGATGCGATATATGTTACGCCCACGCAAGTGACGCCAGAGTGTGTTTTTTCTCGATGACTGCCGTGGGGGCCAGCACCTGATTGCGCGATTTTCCGGAAAACTCGCAGCGCTGGTATTAAGCATCATCGCTGACGCGCAGATTGTCGATTATTGCCATAAGATTTCCGACAAGCGAGGGAACGGCAAGCTACCCGGAAAGTCAGGGTTGACGAGGCTGTCAAGGAAATTGCCTGGTACAGCCTGGCCTATACCAGATGGCAGTTTCGAGAATTCAAAAGCACTGTGTTAGCGCTCAGCCAGGCAAGGGGCAGGGGCACCGATCAGGTTGGCAAATTCGTCGAGCGGCAGTGGTCGGGCGAAGAGAAAACCTTGGCCTTCACCGCAGCCCATCACCCGCAACATTTCAGCCTGTTCCGGACGCTCGATGCCTTCGACGGTGATTGCCATGTGCATGGCCCGGCTAAG
>DAOLZE010000296.1:0-3272 GCA_035426125.1 Rhodocyclaceae bacterium | reverse complement strand
AATGCCCGCGATGGGAATAGATACCCATAGCGTTAATGTTTGTTGCGCCACCGTGGTTCCTGCATATGGTGGTTCTCCGGTACAGTGCGCACAACAGTATTTCAACCGGCTCGCAGGTGTCCGCTCAAAGCCGGGACGATTCGGGGACTCCTTATGAATAACAAACTGTTCGTCTTTCTGGTCAGCGATGACGAGGCATTCATTGCGCGGCACAAAGACTTTCTTTCACGCGAAGTAGACCTTAATGTCCATCGCAGTGCCGAAGATTACCTGTACGGCTTTGACGATGGGCATAGTTAGTCCTTATGCTGTTTTGGCGCACGTTTCCGCGCCTGCTTTGCCTTCTTCTGTTCTTCCGCCAAAATATCCAGCGGACTCGGAGCGTCCGGGTCCGGGATGATGGTGTCGAGACTTTCCAGAAGGTGCATTGCTCTTAATATTGCGATTAGGTTTCGCAACGTAATCGCGCCCGTTTTTTCAAAACGCTTTAGGGGAGTGGTTCCAATCCCGCTAAGTTGTGATAATGCCGTCTGTGACATTCCTGCCCCCTTCGGAGCGATTCGCCACGCCTTGGCTGCGGCAGCGATGCGCTGCGCAACTTCGTCATTAGTCAGCTGGTAAAGGTCCATGATGGTCTATTTTTAGTCCATTAAATTGCGAATGCATAAACAAGGCACTAATTTTAGTCCTATGCGGCACACAGTCAATAATTAGACTAAATATAGTCCATTAACGCGGTAATTGTGTATTAACGGACCAAAGTTAGTCATTTAGCCGAATTAATGAGATGAAAGCTCCTTGTGCAAGAAAGCAGAGGTAGTATGGCAGTGCAGCTCAATCACCTCATCGTCATGGCGCGCAATCAGGAGAATTCGGCAAGATTCTTCACTGAAATTCTCGGGCTCCCTGCTGCGACGCGCTTCGGGCCGTTCCTCGTGGTGCAGACTGCAAACGGCGTGAGCCTCGACTTTGACGAAGCCGAGGGTGACGTCACGCCGATGCACTACGCCTTCCTGATCACCGAAGCCGAGTTTGACGAGATTTTTGGTCGCATCCGAGAGCGGCGCGTCGATTACTGGGCAGACCCGGGCCAACGTCGGCTGGGCGAGATCAACCGACACGACGGCGGCCGAGGTGTTTATTTCCGGGATCCGAACGGGCATCTCTTGGAAATTATCACCCGGCCCTATGGTGGTGGCCAGTAGTAGGCGTGTGCAAAATTTTGTGTAGCCCAATTGCAAAATTGAAGTCTAGGTTGCACTGGCAGACGAATAATCGTGCACTACGATGCCTTCTGACCGCGCCACTTTTTCTCTTTCCCAAGGTTTCTCGTGCAAAGCCCGTCGAGTGTCGGCAAGCCCCGCCGCCCATCGTTCAGCGACCCGTCCGGACCCAAACTCGATATCTTTGTTGTGGTCCTCACCGTGCAGGCGGGGTGCCTGAAGGTAGACCAGATGGAATACGCTGCCACAACCCAGACAGGCTAGATCGCGCAACGGCGACTGAGCGTTCAAGTCGGCCAACTCATAGCTAAGCAGGTTAACAGCATGGCGCAGTTGATGAAGTTCCTGCTCAATCGCAATCAGCGATTCGGCCCGGCTCGAATATTGGATCTCCTTGCTGCGCCGCAGGACATCACTCAGCGTTTGGGGTGGGTGATCGACCTGTTGCCAAAGCGTCGCGAAAAGGCAGAGCGAGTGGATGCGTGGTTGGTGGAGTATCCAGTCCAGCGGAGTGTTCGAGTAGATACCACCATCCCAATACAGACGGCCATCGATCTGGACCGGCGGGAAGGCCGGTGGCAGGGCGCCGCTGGCGAGGATATGCTCGGCGCCCAGGCGGCATTGGTGCGAGTCGAAATAGTGGATCTGAGCGCTTTCGACATCGACCGCACCGACCGAGAGGCGCACCGGCGAATCGGCGAGGTAGTCGAAATCGACCAGTTCGAGCAACGTCTCGCGTAACGGGGCAACGTTATAGAAGCTGGCCTCGGTAGGGTCGGTAGCCAGTCCGAAGGCGAATGCGGCATTGCCTCTGGGCTCGAAAAAGCCAGGTAGGCCGAAGGCCATCGTCTGCAGGCTGCGCAGCGTGCTGCCAAAGCTCTCGCCCAGCATCAGACCGGCTTCGGGTAGCGACCAGCCGGCGGCAATGCCAGTCTCCGGTCGCGACATGCGATCCCAGAAAGTCTTGATACATTCGAGGCGTCTTTTCGGCGGGTTGCCGGCAATCAACGCGGCGTTGATTGCGCCGATCGATGTGCCGACAACCCAGTCCGGCTGCCGACCGCTAGCCTCGAATGCCTCGAAGACGCCTGCCTGGTAAGCCCCGAGGGCACCGCCTCCCTGGAAGACGAGGATGCTGCGTTGCGGTTCGATGATGCGGGCGGTCTTATGGGCGGCTGGCATGGTGCTCCCCGTGGTGATGGCACGGCAAGAAGAAAATGATGGCGATATCTTCCAGGTTGCTAGCGACACAACAACTGCTAGACATCGCAGCATCGAGAAAAATCCAGTCCTTGCTGAGACCGGGTGCAAGGCTGTCATTTTTAGGTCCTAGCGACCTGGCGCCAGTGGTGATTCCGGGTGTGCCTGTGCGAATTCAGGGAAATGGAATTCGATGTAATGGCAGGCTTCGCCAATGATATCGAAGTTTCGGATCACGGCGCCCTAAGCTATTTCGTCGTCAAGAAACGCCACTTCGCCTCAGGTCGATGACCGCAGCAAATAGAATTTGGCTTCCTTGCAGGACCGTCAGACGGTTGGTGCGCCTGTTTGGGAAATGGTGCCGCAAGTACTCATTTTGTCGACAGCCTGCATCCGACTCCTGAGGCGATGCGTATACCTGGTGTCACTAACTGATTTTCACTTGAATTATTCTGGAAAATTTCCTATCAAATCAGTAGGACATTAAAGATCACACGAATGAGAAGGGGCGTGGAAAGATCGTGAATGGGCTTGGGTAATCGGTGTCGTTGCGGGCGCTGCCGATAGGCATCTAGTGACAAGGTCCCGCAAAGCTGTACTTCAAGAATTGATTTTTGTTATCCCTAACGGAGAGTGATCATGAAAACAAAGACTTTTACCGCTGCTCTTGCCTTTACCGGCCTTCTAACCTTTGGTGGAGTTGTCATTGCAGCAGAAGGACCGCACGATGCCTACGACCGTGCCTTAGGAGGAAAAGTATCCAGCCAAACCGGTGATAGTTCCGGCGCAGCGATGGGCAAAGCCGCCTATGGAACCCCAACCGACAAATCAATCTGGTCTGGTCATGAG
>DAOLZE010000295.1:0-3284 GCA_035426125.1 Rhodocyclaceae bacterium | reverse complement strand
CCCTGCCGAGCCCTTCAATGGACTGACAAATCTTTACCGCATTGAAAGTCAGAGCGCCGAGCACCATCTGCATTATCGCTTCACGCTGCGTCTTGTCGAGCTGCGTTACCAGTGCCCAGTCGAAAATTGCCAGACGGCCGTCGGGTGTCCTGAACAAATTGCCGGCATGCGGATCGGCGTGAAAATTCGCGGCACCATCGGTACTCAACCAGAACGGTTTGGCGAGCAGTGCCTCAATAATGGTTTTGGCAAGTTTGTGACGACCGACGGATGAATCCGTAACCTTGTCGCCATCGACACGTTCCATGGCCGTAATGCGCGATGTTGAAAAAGGGAGCAGTCCGGGAATCAATACCTCCGGCGAGTCGGCGTAAAACCGTGCGGCCTGCACAAGGTTCTCCTGTTCGCAATCAAAACGGATTTCGTTCACCAGCAGCCGCGAAACGCTCTCCAGCACGCCGCTGAAATCGAACACCGGCACATGATGATGGACGCAGCGTTCTTCGAGAAAACTGCCGAGTGCCGAGAGAATTTCGAGTTCATCCTGCAGCTTGCTCTCGATGCCGGGCCGCAGGATCTTGAACACCCCGCGCTGCGCCTGTTGTGTAGCGGAAGCTTTCCAGGTAAATGGCACGACCACTGCAACACTGGCTTCTGCCAACGCCTGTGCGGCCACTTCAAGACCTGCAACGCGTCCCACTTCACGCTCGACGATATCGAGAATATCGCTCATCGGCGTCGTGGGCTTCTGCGACTCCAGCGCTTGCAGGCGTCGCCGCAATTCCGGCGCCAGCCGCCGGTCATGCGCTACGACCTGGCCGAGTTTGTGCAGCGTCGGACACTGACGGAACAGCACCACCAGCCGTCGCGCAGAAGCCGTGTTGTTTGGCAGCAGCGTCTGTTCGCCAAGAATCTCCATCTGGCGCGGCGGCGGCAATCGTTTGAGAAAAAACAGCAGGCCATCAATCACCACCGGACGATATTCTGCATAGCATTCAGGAACAAGCTCCGCGAGCGCTTTCAGTTTATCCAGGATTGATTCATCGAACATGCTGTTTTTACACTGCGAATTTTATAGGGGTGGGCCAACAAGATAAACGGCATCTCGTACAGGTTGCGGGTCTGACATTTTCGCCGCCGCCGCTGCATAAGGCAACACTCAACATCAATCAACACCATCAAAACAATCAAAATGCTGCCTACCACCGAACATCCCCAATTTGAGTGCGGCCATCCCGACAGCTGAATTAAAATCGCGGGTCTACTCTCGAATATTCGCGTAATGAAATTGCAGTTCCCCCGCCGCTTCCTGACTGTCCTGATACTTGCGCTCTTTGTCGTGCCGATACTGCTGGCACTGTCGAGTGCGCCGGCATTCGCGTATTCATACGCACCGTTACCGCCGGAGTTGTCCACCGATCCGGATCTGTGTGCCTACGCGCCGTGCCACGATGTGCTGCCGGGCGCCGACGGTTTCTCGCACCGCATCGGCAGCCCCGCTTATGTCGAGGCTTACAAAACAACGGCGGGCAGCCAGAGTCTGCTTGGCTACGTTTTCCTGTCGACGGACATCGTCGATATCCCCGGCTATTCCGGCAAGCCGGTGGTCACGCTGATCGGCATGGATACCCGTGGCGTCATCACTGGTACGCGGATTCTCAAGCACTCCGAGCCGATCCTGCTCTCCGGCATTCCGGAAAGTGCGCTGCTCCGCTTCATTCATCAGTACGTCGGCAAATTCATCGGCGATAACATCGAAATCGGCCACTCGCTCAAGGATATGGGCTTCATTGGTCTCGATGCAATCAGCGGCGCAACGGTGACAGTGATCTCCGAGAATCAGGTGATCCTGCGCTGCGGCAGAGCCATCGCCCGACAAGTCGGTATCCTCAAGACCAGCCAGCGACAGAAGGCCCGCTTCGTCGACAACGCCGAAAAACTCGACTGGCCGGCCCTGCTGAAGGAAGGCAGCGTTCGGCATCTGGTCATGGAACCCGGCGAGGTCGGCCTGCCGTCGACCGGCAAACCATATATGGATCTGTATTTCGGCTATCTGAATGCGCCGTCGGTGGGACGCAGCGTGCTCGGCGATAACGGCTATGAAAACCTGATGTCGCGTCTCAAGGAAGGCGACCACGCAATTTTTGTGATTGCCAATGGCATGACTTCATTCAGGGGCTTCGGCTTCGTGCACGGCGGCATCTACGACCGCATCCTGGTCTCGCAGGACATGGACACCTTCACCTTTCGCGACATCGATTATGTCGACCTCTACGGCATTGCGGCCGCCAAGGCCCCGGCCTATTCGGAGTCTGCGGTATTCATCCTGCGCAGTCCGAACTTTTCCCCGGCATACCCCTGGCAGTTGATCTTCCGTGGCGTCAAGCAGGACAAGAAAACCGGCGCCCTCAGCTTCATCAATACCGAACAGGAATACTGGCTGCCGGAGCGTCTGCTCGAAGGCGGCCGACCCAACTACAAACGCGCCGACCCGACCTGGATGCGCGTCTGGAAAAGTCAGCCGCTGGAGATCGCCCTGTTCACTTTGTTCCTCGTCGCAGTGGTCGCCGTATATGCGTCGCGCGACGGACTGATCCGCCGCGCACGGCGCAAGGACAAACGCTGGGTGTCGCTGCCGAAATACGCACTATGGACGATCAGTATCGGCTACGCGGGCTTTTATCTGATGGCCCAGCCATCGATCACCCAGGTACTGACGTGGTTCCATGCCGTTCTCTTCAAATGGGACTGGGCGCTGTTTCTCAGTGATCCATTCATTTTCATATTCTGGTGGTTCATCCTCGGCACAGTAATTTTTTGGGGACGCGGATTATTCTGCGGCTGGATGTGTCCCTACGGCGCACTCACCGAATTCATCTACAAGATCGCCGGAAAGATCGGCCTCAAACGCTTCCAGAAAAATCTGCCGCAGGGTTTGCACGACCGGCTGAAGTGGCTCAAATATGCGGTGTTCTTCGTTCTGCTCGGTTCCTCGTTTTATTCGATGGAGCTCGCCGAAAATCTGGCCGAGATAGAACCATTCAAGACGACCTTCCTGGTCGGTGTGTGGAATCGCAGTTGGCCCTTCGTCACCTTCTGGAGCCTGCTGATAGGTGCGGCACTATTCATCGAGCGGCCGTTCTGCAAATACCTGTGCCCGCTTGGTGCGAGCCTTGCCATTCCCTCGACCTTCCGCTGGTGGGCACTCAAACGCAAGGAGGAATGCGGGACGTGCAGTGCCTGTGCGGTTGGTTGCGAATCACGCGCCATCGACAAAGCCGGAC
>DAOLZE010000294.1:0-3311 GCA_035426125.1 Rhodocyclaceae bacterium | reverse complement strand
AAACCGGGGCGGCGGACTTCCAGATCATCCTAGTCTACGACGTCAGTCGCTGGGGCGCTTCCAGGACGCGGACGAAAGTGCCTACTACGAGTACATTTGCCGCCGCGCCGGCATTCAGGTGGCCTACTGCGCCGAACAGTTCGAGAACGATGGCTCGCCGGTTTCGACCATCGTCAAAGGTGTCAAACGGGCAATGGCTGGCGAATACAGCCGGGAACTATCCACCAAAGTGTTCGCTGGCCAGTGCCGCCTGATCGAACTCGGCTATCGCCAGGGCGGCCCGGCCGGCTATGGCCTGCGCCGCATCCTGGTCGACCAAAACGGATCAGTGAAGAGTGAGCTTGCGCGCGGCGAGCACAAGAGCCTGCAGACCGACCGCGTGATCCTGATGCCTGGCCCGGACGATGAGGTTCGCACCGTCAATCTGATCTACCAATGGTTTATCGATCACGGCATCTCGACCTCCGAGATCGCTGGCCGCCTGAACGCCATGAACGTGAAAACCGACCTGGGACGCGAATGGACCCGCGCCACCGTTCAGGAAATCCTGACCAATGAGAAGTACATCGGCAACAACGTCTACAACCGGATCTCCTTCAAGCTCAAGAAAACCCGGGTCGCCAATCCCAGGGAGATGTGGATCAAGAAGGAAGCGGCCTTCGAGCCAATCGTTCAACCCGACCTGTTCTACACGGCACAGGGAATTATCCGAGAACGAAATCGGCGCTACAGCGACGAGGAGTTGATCGAGCGACTGCGTGCCCTCTACGAGAATCGCGGGCTCCTGTCAGGGTTGATCATCGACGAGACCGAAAACATGCCCTCGGCCGCTGTCTATATGAATCGCTTTGGCAGTCTGATACGGGCCTACCAGATGGTCGGCTTTACGCCCGACCGGGACTATCACTACCTCGAGATCAATCGCCTCCTGCGCCGGGTACATCCTGTCATCGTGGCGGATACGGAGGCGCAAATCAGAGAAATTGGCGGACTGGTCGTCCGCGATCCGGCGACCGATCTGCTGCGAGTCAATCAAGAGTTCAGCGTTTCAGTGGTGGTGGTTCGCTGCCACACCACCGAGGCTGGCGGACATCGGTGGAAGGTCCGTTTCGATGCCAGTTTGCGGCCGGACATCACAGTGGCGGTGCGCCTGGACCATTCCAACCAAACCGCCCTCGATTACTACCTCCTGCCGCAACTGGATTTCGGCCAACCACGCATCAGCTTGGCTGAACACAATGGAATCGAGTTCGAGAGTTACCGGTTCGACAGCCTAGATTTCCTCTATGGCATGGCCGAACGCATACGGGTTAGGAGAGCCGCATGAATAAAGAGTGCCCATCCAGCAACTTGCAAATGATCCCGATCGACAAGATCGAGGTACTCAACTCGCGTGACCGTAATGGCAAAGTCTTCGCCGACATCGTGGGCAATATCAAGAATATCGGCCTGAAAAAACCGATCACCGTGACGCCGCGAACCGACGCAAATGGCAATGAAAAATTCATGCTGATTTGCGGTGAAGGCAGACTTAACGCATTCAAATCACTGGGCGAAACGACGATTCCAGCGATGGTGGTCGAAGTCAGTGATGAAGACGCTTTCATCATGAGTCTGGCTGAAAACATTGCTCGCCGCCAAGGACGCACTCTGGAACTGCTGGCAGGCATTGAAAAATTGCGTGACCAGGGTTACGACAAGAAAGCGATCGCGCTGAAAACAGGCCTCGGAGAGGACTACGTCTATGGCATTTTGCAACTACTCAAAAATGGTGAAGAGCGACTGCTGATTGCTGTGGAACAAGGACGTATTCCACTCAACGCCGCCTTGACCATTGCAGGTGCCGGCAGCAACGATAAGGATATCCAAGCGGCTCTGCAGGAGGCGTATGAGAATGGCCAATTGCGCGGAAATCACCTGATTCAGGCACGCAAGGTCATTGAGAAACGAAGGTCTCTGGGGCGGGCCATTGCCCGAGGAATGCCTCGAAACGTTCCGGATGTCACCTCGTCTAGCCTGGTCCGCACCTACCAAAAGGAAGTCGAGCGCCAAAAGCTCATGGTCAAGAAAGCGGAATTTGCGCAGCAGCGAATGCTGTTTGTCGTGGAAGCCATGCGCCATCTCCTCGCTGACGAAAACTTCACCAATTTGCTTCGTGCTGAAGGGCTAGAAACATTGCCGAAGCACATCGCGGAACGGGTTTGGCCTGGAGGGAGCATGGCATGACTCAATCGCGCCTTGGCTTTATTCCTGAACCCATTACGGTTGCCTTTGAAAAGTTGCTGCCATCACGCAAACCGCCAGAAGGTCTTGCGCTCTCCAGGAAATTCAAGCAGATCGTTGCCTCCATCGATGCCATCGGCCTGATTGAACCCCTGACCATCGCCAAAGCGGACAAGGCCACCGGCATGCACTTGTTGTTGGATGGGCACATTCGAATGTTCGCGCTTCAGGAATTGGGGTTCAGCAGTGCCCTGTGCCTGATCGCCAAGGACGATGAGAGTTACACGTACAACAACCGGATCAACCGACTATCGACCATTCAGGAACATTTCATGATCCGTCGCGCCGTGGAGCGCGGCGTCACGCCGGAACGCTTGGCGAAATCGCTGGAACTGGACATCGAACACATCACCAAGAAAATCAACCTACTGGATGGCATTTGTGCGGAGGCGGTTCGACTACTCAAGGACAAGCATTTCTCGGCCAATTTGAGCCCAGTACTGCGCAAGATGAAACCGACCCGACAAGTGGAGTGCGTGGAGCTGATGGTAGCCACCAACAACATCACTGTGTCTTACGCCCAGGCGCTGCTGGCGGCAACGCCCAGCAACATGCTGGTGAATGAAGGTGTGGCAAAGAAAATAAAGGGCGTCACTCCCGATCAAATGGCGAAGATGGAGCGCGAAATGGCGAATCTCGAGGGGCAGTTCAAACTGGTCGAGCAGTCCTATGGTCAGGACGTTCTCAATCTGGTGCTTGCCAAGGGGTATTTGACCAAGTTGCTGGACAACGAAGCCGTGATCCGCTTTTTATCCCAAAACCACCCCGAAATCCTGCGCGAGTTTTCCGGCATCGTACAAACGACGTCACTGGACAAATAGTGAATGCAATCTGACGCCAGACACGTACTCGATCAATAACCAGCTTGGAAATCCCTCCGTGTAGAGGGGCGTAGTGCTGCCCATGTGGGCGATACGCAGATCTTTAACAATCCGGATGCATCAGGGTCGTCGCCTCTGAAACGGATGTCCCGTTTCTGCCCGTTATCGAGACGACGGCCGACAGGCATGCCGCTGGCCTGCTCATTC
>DAOLZE010000293.1:0-3316 GCA_035426125.1 Rhodocyclaceae bacterium | reverse complement strand
AATGGGATCTGCTGTCGCGCGAAAAGCTGATGGCCTACGCCGAGAAGCACGGCATTCCAGTCGACATGAAGCACAAGCAGGGCGGCTCGCCCTACTCGATGGACGCCAATTTGCTGCACATCAGTTACGAAGGCCGCCATCTTGAAGATCCGTCTGCCGAGGCCGAGGAGTCGATGTGGCGCTGGACGGTCTCGCCGGAAGCTGCGCCCGACAAGGCCGAATACCTCGACATCGCCTACGAGAAGGGCGACATCGTTGCACTCAATGGTGAGCGTCTGAGTCCGGCGCAAATTTTGGCGAAGCTTAATGCGCTCGGCGGCAAGCATGGCATCGGTCGTCTCGACCTGGTCGAGAACCGCTATGTCGGTATGAAGTCGCGTGGCTGCTACGAAACCCCCGGCGGCACCATCATGCTGCGCGCGCATCGCGCCATTGAGTCGGTTTGTCTCGACCGCGAAGTGGCGCATCTCAAGGATGACCTGATGCCGCGCTATGCCAGCCTGATTTACAACGGCTACTGGTGGGCACCGGAGCGCAAGGCACTACAGGTGCTGATCGATCACACGCAACAGGTCGTCAACGGTAACGTGCGTGTCAAACTTTACAAGGGCAATGTCATTGTCGTTGGCCGCGATTCGAAATCGGATTCATTGTTCGACCCGACCATCGCCACTTTTGAAGACGATGCGGGCGCCTACGACCAGAAGGACGCTGCCGGTTTCATCAAGCTTAATGCACTGCGCCTGCGCATTGCAGCGAACCTTGCCAAGCGCACGAAATAAGGCGTTTGACAGCAAGGCTGAATTCTCGTGTTCGGATATACAGAGGCGCAGGTTTCAGAGTTCTTCGTGACCTATGGTGTCGGCGCATTCATTCTGTTCATGCTGTTCATCATCGGTGAGCTGGCCTACAAGTCTAAGGCCGGCAAGACGGGCACCATCATCCTGTTCTTTGTTCTGGCGTTCGGCATGTTCGGCTTCATCGTCAAGACCATCATTGAAAAAATCTGGGGGATTTGAAAATGCCGCAATCCATACAATTTGATAATGTTTCCGTCATCAAGAAGGCGAATGTCTATTTCGACGGCAAGTGCGTTAGCCATACCGTGCAGTTTGCCGATGGCACCAGAAAAAGCGTCGGCGTGATCCTGCCGGGACCATCACCGCTGACCTTCAACACAGGTGCACCGGAAATTATGGAAGGCGCAGCCGGCAGTTGTCGCGTGCGTCTGAAGGGTGAAACGGAATGGCACAAGTACGCCGCCGGCCAGTCGTTCAATGTGCCGGGCAATTCGAGTTTCGACATCGAAGTCGGCGACGAGCCGTATCATTACGTTTGCCACTTCGGCTAAACAGGAGGAATCATGCCTTCATTCGACATTGTTTCGGAAGTCGATCAGGTTGAGTTGCGTAATGCCGTTGATCAGGCCAATAAGGAAATTACCAACCGCTTCGACTTCAAGGGCTCCGATGCCCGCGTCGAAGTCGGCGAGAAGCTGCTGACCATGTTTGCCGACGACGAGTTCAAACTCGATCAGGTGTATGACATGCTGACCGCCAAGCTTGGCAAGCGCGGCGTCGATGTGCGCTGCCTGGACAAGGGCGCGTCCGCCAAGATCAGCGGCAACAAGGTTAAGCAGGAAATCAAGCTGAAGGTCGGCGTAGAGGGTGAACTTGCCAAGAAGATCGTCAGGCATATCAAGGACAGCAAGCTCAAGGTACAGGCCAGCATCCAGGGTGATACCGTGCGTGTCACGGGCGCCAAGCGCGATTTGCTGCAGGAGACGATCGCCCTGGTGAAAAAGTCGATTACCGACGTGCCGTTGCAGTTCAATAACTTTCGTGACTAGAGGCGGGAAGCGACATCGTCACTGTCGCTTCAGCCCAGCAATCCATTTACCATAAACACTGTCGGCAACGGCATTGAGTGCCGCTAGGTGCAGGGGAATCCCTGTATGCATTTCGGCAGGCTGCTGGACCGCCGGTGAGTCGGCGGCGGCGATCTCGGCAGCACCGGATTCGCACCATTTGCCGATCATCGTCTGCGTCATTTCGACATGGCATTGCATGCCCAGATGCGGGCCAAGGACGAAGGCCTGATGCGCGCAATACGGGCTTTCCAGAATACACGTCGCACCATTCGGTATGGAGAAGGTTTCGCCATGCCAATGGAATGAAGTGAATTCACGCAGATCGTCGAACCATTTTCTGGCCACGGGGCTGTTCAGTACGTTCACGACACCCCAGCCGATTTCCTTTTGCGGATTTTCCGTCACTTTTGCGCCGAGTGCCTTCGCCATCAACTGACCACCGAGGCAGTGGCCGAGTACGGGGATATCCTGCGCCACGGCGGCGCGGATCAGCGATAGTTCATCGGTTACCCAGGGCAGCGGATCATTCACGCTCATTGGCCCGCCCATGAATACCAGACCACTGAAAGCCTGCGGATTTGTGGGCACCGCCTCACCCGCGTCGATACGGATGATTTGCCAGGGGATGGAATGGCGATCAAGAAAAATGGCGAGATAGCCGGGGCCTTCTCCGGCAATGTGACGAAAGATTGCAACGGGTTTCATGCGAATGGTCTCTGTCCGAAATTGATGTATTGTATCTCGCTGACAACTGCTTCGAGCGGTGGGTGATCGTACCTGCCGTGCCAATCGTACTGGAGGAGGGCTTTGCCGGCAGAGCCGCGCAGGGCATGCGGATGAGTGATGGCACCAATTCCTTGTTGTTTCCGACAGCCGAATGGTTGCGTGGATGTTTTTCCGGAGAGGCTGGCTGCGCTTTGGGCGAAGCCAGCGTGGTGGAGAATGGTGTGCCTTTTCTGCCGGATCAGCCGATGGTGCCGGCGGCAGTACTGGTTCCTCTGGTTCTCCGCGAGACTGGTCTGACGGTACTGCTGACCAGGCGAACCGAGCATTTGCGCGACCATGCCGGGCAGATCAGTTTCCCCGGCGGACGTTGTGAGGAGGTGGATGGCTCACCGGAGATGACGGCGCTGCGCGAGGCGCAGGAGGAAGTCGGGTTGGTTTCAACGCAGGTCGAAGTGCTCGGCCGCCTGCCCGAATATCGCACCGGGACGGGATTCTGCATTACACCGGTGGTTGGGTTGGTGAGCCCGCCACTAAATCTAAAGCTTGATGATTTTGAAGTAGCCGAGGTCTTCGAGGCGCCGCTGGGGTTTCTGCTTGACCGCAACAATCATCAGCGACACAACGTCGAATATCATGGCGCCTTGCGTGAATATTATGCGATGCCCTGGAAAGGTTATTACATCTGGGGTGCGACGGCCGGCATGCTGGTGAGCCTGCAAC
>DAOLZE010000292.1:0-3357 GCA_035426125.1 Rhodocyclaceae bacterium | reverse complement strand
CGCTCGGCCAGCGCCATGGTCGGGCGGCTGAACTGCAGCAGACCGTTGATCTCGATGGCGTCCTCCATGTTGGCCATGCCGTATTCGAGCATCTTTGCCAGAGTCGCCGCATCCTTCTCGGAGTGCCGGGCGACGCTGGCCATGGTCACCGACGGGTCGAGCGACTGCACGGTGTTCGTGCCATCGGAATAATTCAGGGCGAAAATCACGTCGGTGCCGCGCAGGTCGAGACCGTAGCCTTCCAGGTCAAGATCGGCCATCGCCGGGCTCATCGCCGGCACCAGCCAGTTCGCATGGGTGTTGTAGAGATAACCGGGACGTCCCAGTTCGATGGTGTCGCAATGTGCGCCACACTGACCACGCGCCTCGAATACGCCGACCGAAAGACCGGATTTTTGCAGATAGCAGGCGGTAGTCAGGCCGTTGATGCCGCCACCGATGATGATCACATCATAGTTTTTCATGAAGCCTCCCAAACAAAACACCGCCCTAGAATTAGGCAGCGCCTGCCCGACTGATATTGTTTTAAAACGTGTCGACGACTGCTCGCCGTGAAGGGACGCTTATGCTGCCTCGGCCTCTATCTCGTCCAGTTCGTCATTGGCCACAGCAACAGCGCGCGTACGACGAATCGCCTTGGTTGGCTGGTCGAACGGCGTAATCGCCGCCTTGACGCGCTGATGCACGGTCTTGCGCACTTCAAGTAACGCCTCGCGCCCTTCCGTCTGATGCACGGCACGATCCTTGCCCCAGTGGTGGCCCTTGGCGCGATGCAGGATGGCGCGCAGTACCGCCTTGATGGTTTGCGGATGGAACACCAGCTTGACGATTGCCAGATAGTCATCCTCGCAGAAGCGGATCGAGAAATCCCAACTCACCGGATCACGGATCGTCCCGACGACGACCAATTCATTCCCCTCGACCAGAAGTTCGTATTCACGAAAATCCATGACCATTTCGCGACGGCCAAGACCTCTTGATCTTAATCTCATGGCGCATTCTCCCGTAGTTATTGGACCGCAAGTTCGCTCACCGGACGACACCAGCAAATCCTCAGTGTGTACATTGTATACTTCATAGCGAATTTTAGTTAAAAAAGCTCTTGTGTCAATAGGTTTTTGTGTGAATTTTTGTGCAAATTCAGCCGCACCGTTCTGGCTGCTGCTTCACGGCGCATAAACCGGCAGAAATCAGGAAGCCGCGACGGATTTGATGATTTGCAGAACGCTCTCGCGGAATTGACGCTCCGCATCCACCTGAGCCAGGTGGGGCGCCAGTTCGGCAATATGCGGATAGGGGCTGAGAGAGACCATCTCGAAACTGAGCTTGCGTGATCGGCTTGTTACGGCGGTATTGGTATTGCTCTTGCCAACAACGATGGCGCGGCGCGCTTCTTCATTCATCAGTACGACCGTGCCAACCATGTAGGCCATCAGTGTGTGGAACAGTTGCGCCGCCTGACGTTCACTAAGCCCGGCACGCCGCAGCTCCTGCAGGATGCGATCCATTACCGTCAGCGCGTTGCCACCCTGATAGGAGGCATTGTCGAGCAGCGGCATAACCCCTGGATGATTGCAGAGGGCGTGACGCATCTTCGCGTAAGTCGTGTACAACCACTCGACCCAGTCATCCCGGTTGTGATTGATGACATCATAATCACCAACCACCAGGTCGACCAGTTCGTGCTCGATTGCCGCCTTGTTTTTGAAATAACGGTAGATCGCCATAGCCGTCACACCCAGCCGGGCCGACAGCTTGCGCACCGTCAGACCGTTCAGTCCGTCGCTGTCGATGATCGCCAGCGCCGCACGGAGAATCAATGCGCGCGATAGTGGAGCCCGTGGTTGCCCCGTCTTGTCGATTGACTTCAGCTTCGACTTCTTGACTGGCTGCAAGAGATGAATCCTTTAGCTGGAGGAATTGTCGAGCGGCCGTTTGCTGCCGTCGGGGTTGACCGCCACATAGGTCAGCGTAGCTTCGGTCACCTTCACGATAACGGGGTTGAAAGGATTTCGCTCGGCAAATACCTGCACCTCGACGGTGATTGAAGTACAGCCGACACGCGTAACCCTGCCATAAAAACTGACGATATCGCCGACGGAAATCGGATGCCTGAATTGAAAGGCATTCACCGCCACGGTAGCAATGCGGCCCTGTGCGATCCGTGCTGCTGCGATACCGCCGGCAATATCCACCTGGGACATGACCCAGCCACCAAAAATATCACCAGCCTGATTGACGTCCGAGGGCATCGGAACGACGCGCAAGGTCGGTTGCTCGGCAGGCAGAGCAAGTATGACATCTTCCATGAGAAGTATTCCTGTGTTCGAGGCTTGCTGACACAACCGTAAAGTCTGCAAAGTATACGCGCAAACGGATTTTTCATACCTTTCGATTTTGCTGTCTTTCGATTGACAACCAGGTGCGCAACTATACAATCTTCAACATTCTTCTCGCACCGATTGGATTGCCATGAAACCCAAAATTGCTCTACTGGCCACCGCCGCAATCGCCTTGTCCGCAGTTGCTTTCCCGGCAGCCGCACAGTTGCCGTCCTGCTTTGATCAGGCCAAATCGTCGGATGAAATTGATCAGTGCGGTGGGCCATTGCTGGCCACCATCGACAACGAATTCAAGCGTCTTGGCGACAAGTTCAGAGACAACGAGAAAATGCAGGAAATGCTCAAGGACATGCAAAAGAGCTGGATCAAGTATCGCAGTCTTCAATGCATGTTCGAAGGCATGGCAGCCTCCGGTAATGGCAGCGAGACATTCAAGCCCTTCTCGATCGAAGCCAGCCGGGCTTATGCGAAGTGCGCCGTGCGAACCATCGAGGAAATGCGCACTGAGCTGAAGAAGTACTAAGCCCGCTCAAACAAACGCAGGGTGGGTGCAGCCCTACTCTGTGGGAAAAAGCCGCGCCAGTTCCGCACCGGGGCTAGGGGCGCGCATGAAGACCTCGCCGACAAGGAACGCATTGACACCCCTGCCGCGCATCAGTGCCACGTCAGCCGGTGCAAGAATCCCCGATTCAGTAACGACGATTTTCTCCTCGGGGATGCGCGCCAGTTGATCGAGCGTCGTGCTCAGGTTAACCTCGAAACTGCGCAAATTGCGATTGTTGATGCCGAGTAGCGGCGTGTGCAGTTGCAGTGCCAGATCAACTTCAGCAGCATCGTGCGCCTCGACCAGTACCGCCATGCCAAGCGCCTCGGCAATGGATTCCATCTCCCGCATCTGCGACAGCGCCAAAGCGGAGACGATCAGCAAAATGCAATCGGCCCCCATGGCACGCGCCTCATACACCTGATACGGATCGACGAAAAAATCCTTGCGCATGGTGGGCACGCGCGTCGA
>DAOLZE010000291.1:0-3379 GCA_035426125.1 Rhodocyclaceae bacterium | reverse complement strand
GGAACTCGCGCTCGTCGTCCTGCGCCGTGGTGCCGGTGACGATGAGGCTGCTGATCCTCAGCAAATTTGGCTTTTCAGCTGCCCTCATTCTTGACGCGCAAAGCCTAGTCAAGCGCTACTTCAACAGCTTCTCCCTGCTTCTGGAGAATCAGATATGCATTGATGATGTCGTTGAGGTTGGCGGCAGGTCTGGTCTGCTCGAAGCTGCTGACACTACGCTATCTCCTGCTGTGCGATTGCTCGGGAAATGAAATTGGCTGTGTTCGCAAATCATGTTGGTAGCTCATCTGGTGAGCTTATTGAAATGGATACTGGGTGGCACGGTGCAAGTTCGCCGAGTCATTCAGGAGTTAGAAATGAGGAAGCCAGAGTTGAAGCGAATCGTTGCGGCGTTGCGGCAACTGTCGCCGGTGCAGCGCAAGGTGGTGGCGGTTGAATTGGCTGCGCTGGAAACCCAGACGATGGCCACGGTGATTGTCGAAGGGCGTTTCGCAAGCGGTGCGATGTGCCTGCATTGCAAGTCCAGCCACGTCGTCCGCCACGGTCATGCCAATGGCTTGCAACGCTATCGTTGTCGAGAGTGCAGGAAGACATTCAGTGCCTTGACGGGTACGTCGCTGAACGGACTGCATAAGCGAGGCAAGTGGCTTGAACGTAAGCGTCCAACCATCCCACATTGCTGAGAGATGGCGTGGGCGGTGAAGATAGTGTCCACTAAAAAACAGGTGGACACTTTGAACGCTAGACTCCATTCGCATCCTATAACACGTACGCGCCGGACACACACAGACGAGTTCAAGGCCCGAGCAGTGGAAGCATGCCTGCAACCCGGCGCATCAATTGCTGCAGTCGCACTGGCCAGTCGGATCAATGCCAATTTGCTACGTCGCTGGATCAAGGCGTATTGCAGTCAGCCGCGGTCTGGCTTGCCGGCAAACATCGCTCCCGCTCAACCAACTGACCGCTCCAGCGGCACGCCGCCGACACTGGTGCCTGTCAAACTGGAGGCGGCCGATGTCCAACGGCCGAGCGACATCCAAATCGAAATTCGACGCCAGCAAACGATCTATCAAATAGCCTGGCCGACTTCCGAAGCCACGGCTTGCGGAATCTGGTTGCGCGAGCTGCTCCGATGATTCGGCCAGAGCAAGTCTGGCTTGCCGTCGAACCGGTGGATATGCGTCTTGGCATTGATGGTCTGTCGTTAAAGATACAGCAGGCTTTGGAACGCTCCCCTTGTGACGGAACAGCCTATGCGTTTCGAAATCGTCGGTGCAACCGAATCAAACTTCTCGTTTGGGATGGCACCGGAGTCTGGCTCTGTCATCGACGACTGCATCAAGGTCACTTCATCTGGCCAAGTGCCGATACACCCGTCTTTACGCTCACCGCAAAGCAGTGGCAATGGCTCATCGCCGGTGTGGATTGGCAACGACTCGACGCCGCCCCACAGGGCCACTGGCGGGTATGAACACTTCGATCAAAAACAGGCATGGCGTTCGGGTAAATATTGTCAAAGCCCTCTGTTCATAAGGCTCGGCGAGTATAATCGCGGCATGGATTTACTCGCTGAACTGGCGCATTTCAACCCCGATCCCGCACTCGCGAACTGGATCACGGATGCCGTTCAGAAACGCTTCAACGAAGCACAAAAAGAAGCCGCAGAGTCGATTCGCCTGAGCGAACAAATGACTCGCCGCGACACCGAACTTCACGCCGCACAGATCAAGATCCAAGCGCTCACCCTGGAACTGGCGCACCTGCGCCGCATGCGCTTTGGTGCCAGAAGCGAAGCATTCTCCGCCGAGGAGCGCGATCTGTTCCAAGATACCCTGGCCAGCGATGTAGCTGCCGCCGAAGCAGAACTGGACCGGAAACAGGCGGAAGCCTCCGCGACTGCCGAGCCACAGGTTCCTCGCGTTCCACGTTCCCGCGCGGGTCGTCAGCCACTACCGGATCACCTCCCGCGCATCGAGCACCGTCACGAACCGGCGTCATGCACTTGCGGTGCATGTGGTAAAGACCTCGTCAAAATCGGCGAAGACATCAGTGAACAGTTGGACGTTGAACCCGCGCGTTTCTTCGTTCATCGTCACATTCGTCCGCAGTATGCCTGCCGTGCTTGCGAAACGGTTTCAGCAGCACCGATTCCACCTGCGGTGATCGATGGCGGTATGGCTGCCGTCGGCTTGTACGCCTGGATCATCATCGGCAAATATCTGGATCACCTGCCGTTGTATCGACTGGAGCAAATTGCCGCACGGGATCAGGTCGTTCTGTCTCGCTCCACGATGGCGGAATGGGTAGGGCGCATCGGTGTGGCCTTGCAACCGCTGGCAGATCGACTGGCGATGTTGCTGCTTGAGCGCACGGTGCTGCATGCGGATGAAACGCCGGTGGCCCAACTGGATCCCGGAAAGGGAAAGACGAAGCGAGCGTACCTGTCCCACAGGGATTTCCTACGGTCATGGGCCTATCGAAGTAACGCATTGGAAACAGGACCGCCGATAGTGATCTTTGATTACCAGACGAGCCGTGCCGGGCGGCATGCCCGAGACTTCCTGGCCGGGTGGCAGGGCCATCTTATGGTCGATGATTTCGGCGGCTACAAGGCACTGTTTGCCAATGGAGTGACCGAGTTGGGTTGCCTGGCGCACGCACGGCGGAAATACTTCGATCTGAATGCCGCTCAGGTCAATCCGATTGCACAGGAAGCATTGAGCCGGATCGCAGCGTTGTATGCCATCGAGGCACAGGGGCGTGACATGGACATCATGGCGCGCACGCGGTTACGCCAAGAGCAGGCCGTCCCTCAGCTTCAGTCCATGCATGACTGGCTGCTGCGAACCCGCGTGACGGTGGCCAATGGCGGTGGGACGGCCAAGGCCATCGATTACAGCCTGAGACGATGGGGGGCTTTGAGCCGCTATGCGACTGACGGACAATTGCCGATTGACAACAATCCCGTGGAAAACACGATCCGGCCCATCGCTCTTGGAAAGAAGAACTGGCTCTTCGCGGGTTCTGAGCGTGCTGGCAAACGAGCCGCAGCAATTCAGACTTTGCTCGGCACCGCAAAACTCAATGGGATCGATCCGGCAGCGTGGTTACGCGATACCTTGGAAAAACTGCCCACCTGTCTCAATAGCCAGATCGACTCGCTGTTGCCGCTTCGCTCTGCAGAGCCTTTACACGAACAATCGCCTTAAGCATACGTGGATAGGCTGCACGCTTACATCCATGCGCTTCTTCGAGCATATCAATGAATAGATTCTACTGGTATGACGTGCTTCCCTATGCGGTCAATGCCCTCCTGAAGCGCAGCAGGGCGCTGCCGAAGTAGAGCGCGCCAATCGCCGCACAGATCAGCAGCTCGCGC
>DAOLZE010000290.1:0-3383 GCA_035426125.1 Rhodocyclaceae bacterium | reverse complement strand
GGTGAGCAAGCTCAAGGCACCGGAGCCGCATGCGCCAGTGGCTGAAGCGCCTGTGCCTGAAAAGAAGAGCAAGGTTATTCCGATCGTTCAGATGCCGTGATTTATCGGATTGGGATAGCCCTAAGCTTGTAAAAGTGGTTCGGCAAGCAGAGTGTCAATTACCTTGCGAACGTTGTCCCTGGTGCTGCGCCGGGTTGCATAAGCGAGGCGCATCGCCCCAGAGTCCATCTCATTTTCAGTCTTGCCATTTGCTTGCGCGCGAGCCGATGTGAGCTGCGCACGCCAGGCATGGCAGCTGCTCTTCAAGATTTTCAATATGCGGCACATTCCGTCCTGGATGTTGCTGTCAAAATTTCTCAGTTCGTCCATCCTTTTCTTGCCGCCCTGATCTCATTGTCCGGGTTGATCTTCGGCATTGAACGCCTTTGCCCGAAGCTCTGGCGTGTAAATTCCCTTTGATATGCGTTCTATTCTTCGCCTTAATTAGGGCAAAGCAAATGTTGTGCCGTTTATTGTTTTTATTTATGCATTTTATGCATGACTATCTATGGTGATATGTTGGTTATGCCTAAACGCACGGTTCCTTAGGGTTTGAGTGAGTCATTTGATCGAAATAGCGCAGGTTCGATCTCCCTGTTTTGGGTAGCTGTGCTAGCATTTCAGGCCGTATCATGTTTACACTGTATATCTGGCTTAAGCCTGAAATTATTTATGGTCAGAGTATTCGTGATGCTGATCACGCAAGCCCGTATCTGATATGTATTTGAAGCAGCACGCAGCTTAACGCTGGCGGAATTTTGATGGATTCGACGCCAACCCGCGAACAACCCAGTGGGTGGAATCAAGGTCAAGAGCGAGACAAGAGGAGCGATAAAACATGCAAGTGTCACGTCGTAGTTTCATTATTGGTACCACGGCCGGAGTTGCTGCCACGGGTCTCGGTCTCTATAGCCTGCGCTCGAAAAAGGCATCGGCTCCACTGCCGGAGAAGGCTAAGCTGCCAGCAAAAAAAATTCGTTATAACGATTACTCCGACATCTGGCGCGAGAAGTGGAAATGGGACAAGGTTGTCAAGGGTACGCACACGCGTGCCAACTGTTGCGCGGCCTGTTCGTGGGACGTCTATGTCAAGGATGGCATTGCCTGGCGCGAAGAGCAGGCAGCAATTTACGAGCCGCACCGTGCCGACATTCCTGACTTCAATCCGCGCGGCTGCCAGAAGGGCGCTTGTTATACCGTATTGCAGCTCTCCGAGGCACGCGTCAAGTATCCGCTGAAGCGCGTCGGCGCGCGCGGTGAAGGCAAGTGGAAGCGCCTCAGCTGGAACGAAGCGTTAACCGAGATTGCCGACAAACTCGTCGACGTCGCTGTCAGGGATGGTACTGAAACAATCATTTTCGACGACACCACCAATGTCGGCTATGGTCCGGAAACTGCCGGCGATGTGCGTTTCGCTGCGGCAATCCAGGCGACCCGGCTTGACTCGTGGTCGGGTGTTGGCGACATGCCGCTCGGTGCGATCCAGACCTGGGGTTTGTATAACGTCGAGGGGACTTCCGACGACTGGTTCAAGTCAGATTTTATTGTCATCTGGGTCGGCAATCCGATCTATACGCGAATACCGGAAGCACATTTTCTGCACGAAGCACGTTACCGCGGTGCCAAGCTGGTGGTGGTGGCTCCCGATCTTAGTCCCAGCACCGTGCATGCCGACATGTGGATCAACATCAAGCCCGAGACCGATGCGGCGCTAGGACTTGCCTGCGCGCAGGTGATGATTTCTGAAAATCTGTACAAGAAGGATTATGTCCTGCAACAGACGGACTTCCCCTTTCTGGTGCGCAAGGACAACCAGCGTTTCCTGCGGCAATGCGATGTCGTCGGGGGCGGCGTCGACAATGCCGTATATATGTGGGACGAGGTAAAAAATGCCATAGTCATGGCTCCTGGCTGCGAGGGCGATGGTGACGGCGGTCGCATCATGGATCTTGGCAAGATCAAGCCTGCGCTATCCGGCACGTTCAAGGTCACGCTGGTCGACGGATCGAGCATCGAAGTGCAGACCGTGTTCGACATGATCCGTGCCAAACTCGACAAGGAATACACGCCGGATATGGCGGCCAAGATTACCGGCCTCAACCCGAACGTGATCCGCACTTTTGCCCGCGAAATGGCCGCCGCACCGCGTGCCATGATCATTGCATCATATGGCGCCTGCAAGCACTATCACAGCGACTTGTATCAGCGCTCGTTCATTCTGCTGATGAATCTGACAGGTAATCAGGGCTACTCCGGCGGCGGTTACCGGATTTCTGCATGGTGGGGTATGGACGGCCTGGATCAGATGGCCGATAGCACCATTCCTCTGGGAGACATGATCAAGATCATTCCCAAGGCAATCCGTGGCCTGTCGCCGCGTGATTACGAGCAACTCTTCACGGAGTACAGTGACAAGGAAGGCCACACACCCTGCCTGCTGTTCCTTTATCTTCATGGCGGTTACAAGGAGATGTGGGACAAACCGCACCTTCAGGATTCGGCACTGCCACGCAACATCAGCGCCTATGTGCGTGAGTCGATCGACAAGGGCTGGTCCAAGGTGCATCCGCCGGAGGACCGCTCACCAAAGGTCTATATCTTCACTGGCGGTAACCCGCTGCGACGCTGGCCTTCACCGCAGGTTGCCAAGGAGCATCTGTGGCCGAAATTCGAGATGGTCGTCTCGGTCAATTTCCGTATGAGCACCTCGGCACTGTTTTCCGACTACGTGCTGCCGGTGGCTGCGTATTACGAGAAGTACGGCATCAAATATGCGCAGACTTATGTGCCCTACATCATCTGCTCCGACAAGGCGACTGAGCCGCTCGGCGAATCGAAGTCAGACTGGGAAACCTTCGGTCTGCTCAGCAAGGCCGTGGCAGATCGCGCCAAGGCGCGTGGCGTTACGCTGGTGCGCGGCTTGAAGGACAAACAGTTTGACCTGTCGAAGGTGTACGATGTCCATACGCATAACGGCAAGTATGATCCGACCGATCCGGAAGATCCGGTCAAGTTAATGGATGCGATCTTCGCTGGCAGTCCCAGCGTCGGCGCCAGCAGCGGCCGCGAGGCGTTACAGATGGGTGCTGTGCCGATCATCGGTACCGGGCGACCGTCCCTGATCGACCAAAATTACACCACCTACGATCCGAAAGATACCCACTGGCCGCACCGTGATTTTGTCGAGAAAAAGATTGCCTGGCCGACGCTGACCGGCCGCCAGCAGTTCTATATCGATCATCCCTGGTTTATCGAAGGCGGCGAGTCTTTACCGGTATGGAAGGATTCTCCACATGCGCACAGCAAGTATCCGCTACGCATGTATGGTGGCCATAACCGTTGGA
>DAOLZE010000289.1:0-3385 GCA_035426125.1 Rhodocyclaceae bacterium | reverse complement strand
TGCAATCTGAGTTTGAAAACCGTGTTGATTCCTGCCACTCAATCCAGTCCCAGCAATCCGCCGCCACCGCCAAAGCCCAAGCCACCTTCGCTGCCTTGCTGGCCGGGGCATTCTCAGCCCCGCAAATAAACTTGACGGACAATACCTAATTGGGTATCGTTCCATCCCTGTCGATTCATCCTGATGCTGCCGCAGACTTGCGCGGGCTGATGGAGACTGACAAGTTCGCAGGCGGGAAGGTCTTGGCTTTGCTGCAACAGGCCAAGCATGACCCCAAGATCATTGAGTCGTTACTTGACCACGATTTTGGGGACGACCACACGGCGGCGTATCACGTCAGTAAATGGTTCGAGTTCTGGAATGCTGGATACAACATTTGGCGGTTGAAGATATGGATGGAACCGAAGGGTAGTCTTCGCTATCGCATCGTCTATGCCTATCAGCCGCAAACCCTTCAATACCATGTCCTAGCCGTTGTTCATCGAGACTTCGATTACAAGAGCGACCATGAAATCACAAACCGTATCCGTAAAGCCTACAATGACCTTGGCATTACCATTCACTAAGCTGGTTGATAAAAACCCGCAGACGGGCACACTCAAGGGCAAGGTGATTTTCGCCGAGTTTTCGGTTCCCCCGAAACCATTGGCCATTCCCGGCGCGATCGATATTGACGACCTGGTGACGGAGTTTGAAGGCCAGTCTGCGGAGAACGCCAAAGCGATTGCAAAAGGCAGGCAGTGGGTTGCCAGGACTTTCTACGCGGATCGCCCCGGCATTGCCCAACTGCGCTTGAGAAATGGATGGTCGCAGGCGGAATTGGCAAGGCGCGCAGAAACAAGCCAGCCTTATATTGCGCGCCTCGAACAAGGCAAGGTTGATCCACAGATCAGCACCGCACAGAAAATCGCCAAAGCGCTGGGTGTATCGATCGAAGTTTTTGCACAAGCACTTTCGCCGGAGGCCAAGGCATGAAAGCAACCACCGACCGAATCCTGACTGCCATCTTCTGCGATGACATTCGCCATGAAATAGGCAACAAAATGTCTTTCATGGGATGCTATGAAAGTGAATTGTTTGTTCTTAAGACACCGATTGCGTTGTCCAGGTTGTGTGTGTATGCCACCGTATTGACGCCAATTGCCCGGCCATTCAAGTCGCTGACTCTGCGGGTAGTTCTTGATGGCCAAACCGAGTTAGCGCGACTAGTAATTCCTGCCGAGGCGCTATCCGCATTTCCCGAAGTTCAGGATGAAACCGCCACACGCAAATCCATCAGCACAGCATTGATATTTTCACCATTTTTCATCGAGAAGCCGACTTCGTTGCGATTGATGGCGGATACCGAGGAAGGCGAAATCGTCGGGCCACGGCTACTCATCAAGGTTGCAGCACAAGAGGCAGGTATTGGACCTTTAGCTGATCAAAAGCCAGCAAAGGTAGCGGCAACCAGGCGCAAGTCAGCGACAAAAAAAGCGGTGCCTGTTCGCAAATCCTAGTCGGCTAATATTGTGGTGCTGCCAAAATGAAAGGGGTCAACCTGCTGCGCAGTGATCAGCCCACATCCACATTATCGACGATGCCGACTCCTACTTTCCTATTCCTTCATTTGCAGTGTCCACACATCCTTTATTTTGGTAGCAAGCTCGGGGAATTCCTGCTCATGAGCCCTTATCAGCGCAAACAGGGCGGACAGAATTTCCGATGGAAATCCCTGCCTTCCGCCGCGAGCATCCGTTAATAATTCATTGATGTATTCAGGAAAAGTGAAGTGCCCCCATCTTTCGCCAAGCTGCTTGCCTATGCGGGGGAACCGCTCATTGATCATTTTGAATTGTGCATTTTGCGCACATTTTTCCGGATAAATCGCATCGAGTTGCTCGATGTGTTTCGGGAATGCTGTGTCGTGATCCGTCTTGATGGTGGATAGCGCCGAGGTAACTTCCTCGGTCAGATGCGGCATCGAACCATTTTTTGCGCCACGCAGCAGACTGCCCAAATACTCACTGAAACTGGCGCTGCCATAAAGGGTAATGAGCCGCTCAACAATCTCGGGGAAGTTGGCGTTGATTATTCTTAACTTTTCATTGTTAAGCATATGTACCTCCGTTCTTTATCGATATCCTCATCTGCCTTTGGTCAGAGTACTCCATTGCACCAAGACTTGGAATCCTGGCATTGAAATATCCGGAAGAAGCCTGCCGAAGGAAACGCCGCGCCAGACGGGCCCAGACGCAATGCCCGGTTAAAATGACGGACTTGTCTTTTTGTCGAGAACAACTCCTGCCCCATGTTTGAGCAGCAACTGATTAACGCCCTTTCGCTCGGCTGCGTGTATGCGCTGTTTGCGCTCGGTTTCACGCTGGTGTTTGGCGTGCTCGGCGTCATCAATCTGTCGCATGGCGCGGTCTTCATGCTTGGTAGTTACGTAGCATTGCTGCTGGTCGGCCATCTCGAATGGCCATTGTGGCTGGCGATGCTGGCAGCAGCACTAACCTCTGGTGTGGCCGGTCTGCTGATCGACTGGCTGGTGCTGCGGCCCCTGCGCGCCCGCGAAGCACCGCACCTGATTCCGATGATCGCCACCATCGGTGTGACCATCCTGATCACCAGTCTGATGCAGGGGTTCTTCGGTGCCGAGGTTCAGCGTTTTCCCTTCGGTATCGTGCCGGAGGACAGCTTCAATTTCCTGCTGCCCTGGCAGGCGGCCGACAGTGAGCCGCTGCATGTCACATTGCTGCAACTGATGATCGTGTTCATTTCTTTTACGCTGATGGCGCTGCTGTTGTTCATCATGCGGCGCACCCAAATCGGACGCGCCCTGCGCGCCATCGCCGAATCGCCGAAGGCGGCGTATCTGCTCGGCATCGATGTCGAGGGCATGTTCCGCTTGACCTCCTTCGTCGCGGCGGCACTGGGCGGCATTGCCGGCGTACTGATCGGTTTGTCGTTCAATGCCATTTCGCCGTTCATGGGCCAGCCGGCGCTGCACAAGGGCATCGCCGTAATCATCCTTGGTGGCATGGGTGACATTCGCGGTGCCTTGATTGGCGGCCTGTTTCTCGGCCTGGTCGAGGTGATGAGCGTCGCTTATCTGTCCAGCGATTATCGCGATGCGGTGTCATTCGGTCTGCTCTTCCTGATCCTGCTGGTGCGACCCTCCGGACTATTTGGCCGGGTGCTGGAGCGCAAGGCATGAGCGAATTTCTCGACAGCTTCTGGGCGACCTACAGCACCCTGGTGTTGTCGCTCGGTGTGAATGCCTTGCTGGCGCTGTCGATCTGGCTGACGCTGTCGTGTGGTCTGCTCTCGCTGGCCAATGCGGCCTTCATGGGTATCGGCGCATATGCGGCAGCGTTGCTGACGCTGCAAGTCGATGCCCCGT
>DAOLZE010000288.1:0-3396 GCA_035426125.1 Rhodocyclaceae bacterium | reverse complement strand
GAACACGCGCTGTGCCACCTGATCGATCACGAGATTGATCTGAGCGGCTTCGATACCCGCTATCGCAACGACCTGAGTGGTGCAACCGCCTATCCGCCGGCGATGTTGCTCAAGATCGTCCTCTTCGCCTACTCTCGCGGCATCGTCAGCTCACGCGCCATTGAGCGCGCCTGCCGCGAGCAAGTCACCTTCATCGCCTTGTCCGGCGACAGCGCACCGCACTATACGACCATCGCTGCCTTCATCTCCGGACTTGGCGATGAGATTGCCCGCATCTTCAGCCACGTCCTTTTCATCTGCGACCGGCAAGGACTGATGGGCCGTGAGATGTTTGCCATCGATGGCGTCAAGTTGCCAAGCAACGCCGCCAAAGCCAGGAGCGGGACCCGTGCCGATTTTGAACGGCAGGCCAGCAAACTGGAAGCCGCTGCACAAGCAATGCTGGCGCGCCATCGTGAGAATGATGCACTCCCCAGCGAAGCCGATCTGGCGACCAAAGAAGTGAGACGGCGGCAACCGCCAACCAGGCTGGTAATTGATAGTTGAATTGATAGTCACGAATGCCGTAAAAACAAAAAAGCCCACAGAATCACGGGCTTGGATGTCGTTACTGGCGGAGACGCAGGGATTCGAACCCTGGATCCGGGTTTTGCCCAGATGCGCCCTTAGCAGGGGCGTGCCTTCGACCACTCGGCCACGTCTCCGAAGGGCGCGATGATAACCGTTTCACGCCCAAACGGTCAAACCAAATCCGCTTTTATGCTGCTTTTACTTACCTTCAGGCAACTGCCTGATCCAGGTGGAACGCCTGATGCAATGCGCGAACAGCGAGTTCGAGGTATTTCTCGTCGACCACCACGGATATCTTGATTTCAGAGGTGGAAATCATCTGTAGATTGATGCCTTCTTCTGCCAGTATCCGGAACATCATGCTGGCGATGCCTGGATGGGAGCGCATGCCGACACCGACTGCCGATACTTTGCAAATCTTGTTGTCGCCGGTGATGGCGCGGGCGCCGATGTGCGCTTTGACCTGTTCGAGGATGGCCAGCGCCTTGGTGTATTCGCTGCGATTTACGGTGAATGAAAAGTCAGTGGTGCTGTCGTGTCCGACGTTCTGAATGATCATGTCGACATCGATGTTTGCATCGGCAATCGGCCCGAGGATCTGATAGGCGATGCCGGGCCGGTCGGGGACCCCCAGCACGGTCAGCTTGGCTTCGTCGCGGTTGAAGGCGATGCCGGATATGATCGGTTGTTCCATGTTTTTGTCATCCTCGAAAGTAATCAGCGTGCCCGGGCCTTCCTTGCCCAGTTCTTCAAGACTCGACAGCACGCGCAGCTTGACCTTGTATTTCCCGGCGAATTCGACTGAGCGGATTTGCAGTACCTTGGAGCCGAGGCTCGCCATCTCCAACATTTCCTCGAAGGTGATGGTATTGAGGCGGCGTGCCTCGGGAACAATGCGTGGGTCGGTGGTATAGACGCCGTCCACGTCGGTATATATCTGGCATTCGTCAGCCTTGAGCGCCGCCGCCAGAGCGACGCCGGTGGTGTCCGAACCGCCGCGCCCCAGTGTGGTGATGTTGCCTTCGGCATCGACGCCCTGAAAACCTGCAACGATGACAATGGTGTCGTTGTCGAGGTCGGCGCGCATGGCTTTTTCCTCGATATCCAGAATGCGCGCCTTGGTGTGGGCGTTGTCGGTAAGAATCCTGACCTGGTTTCCGGTATAGCTCCGCGCCTTGAGACCAAGTTCCTTGAGCGCCATCGCCAGCAGGCCGATCGTCACCTGTTCGCCGGTCGACACGATCATGTCGAGCTCGCGGGGATCCGGATTGGGCTGGATGTCCCTGGCCAGAGCGATCAGGCGATTGGTTTCGCCGCTCATTGCCGAGAGCACGATCACCAGCTGATGTCCTTCAGCTTTCCATTTGGCGACGCGTCGGGCGACATTGCCGATACGCTCAGTGGTGGCCACTGATGTGCCGCCATATTTTTGGACTATAAGTGCCATTTCCTGCCTAGCAAAAAGACGCAATTATAGCCGAGATCGTTTCCGCTTCGCGGGGCAGGCCAAGCGCATGGTTGTCTATTGTATGCAAGACAGCAGTCGTTATTTCCGTGAAGGCAAAAATGCCGAATTGAATGTTTATATGGTTGGTATGCGGCGTGTGGTTTCGAACGCCAGCGCCATTCTTTCCCTACTGCGACAAGGGGGATTCAACAAATACGATACCCCGATTTTCAAGGAACGTTCATATTCTGGGTAGGCAAAAAACTGTTTCAAATATTTTCTTAACATAGCGCTTGTATGTTGTTCATATATTGTTTATAGTGAAATCACTATTACTAAGGTAATAGACCTTAAGCCGATGTATTAGAACGATGTATTTATTTGAGAGGATCAATCATGAAAACTCACGAGAGTATTGATGCACGTGAAATTCGCCGCAAGATGGGTTTGAATCAGCAGCAATTCTGGTCGAGGCTGGGCGTTACGCAGAGTGGCGGCTCCCGTTACGAAAGCGGTCGCAATATGCCGCGCCCGGTTCAGCAACTGTTGCGTCTGGTGCATGTCGAGAATATCGATATCGCCAAGGTCAAGCGCGAAGATTTCGAAATCGCCGAATATCTGAAGACGCACGATGCCGAGCAGTATCGGTCGCTGAAGAAGCTGGCACGTGCTGCTGCTACGGCGAAGCCATCCAGGAAGTAATTGCAGGAAACCGCTTCTCGATGCTGGTTTTCGGCGCGGGTTGGCAGGTGAGACAAGGGGGCGGTTGCCCCCTTGCTTTTTGGTGCGCTGATTTCCGCTGGTTACCGTTTGTTTCGATTGTTTCAGGGGCTAACGTGCACTGTCAGTCCCAGTTGGCGAACTCTTTCCGCGAGCGTTTCCAGCCATGCTGCCGGGAGGGGTTTCAGACGTGGCGCTTCACTTTGCAGCGATGGGCGTGCAAGACCATACAGATGAACGCCAGCGAGGCTGGTTTTTGTCTGATCCAGTATTTTCAGCCAGGCAAGAATTTCCGCTTCGCTCGGTGGAAGATCGCCGAGTAGAAAGCAGCAGGTTTGTACCCAGGTTGTACAGAGGTCTGCGCAATTGCGCAGGCGCCGGGTGACCCCCAGCGGATCGAGCGCCACGCCATTAATGCGCGCCATTCCCTCCTTTGTCGCTGCATCCAGCTTGAACCATACTTCGCCATTACTCTGGGCAAGATGGATAAGGCCTTCGCGCACTGCCGGCCGGTCGACCAGGCTGCCATTGGTAATCAGGCGCAGCTTGATGGCGAGTCCGAACGCGTCTCTTAATCGGATGACAAGCGCGACCACCTGTGGAAATTTGTCCGCGCTGGTCGGTTCGCCATTTCCGGAAATTGCGATATCCACGATCTG
>DAOLZE010000287.1:0-3398 GCA_035426125.1 Rhodocyclaceae bacterium | reverse complement strand
GCCGGACGTTTTACACCCATATCTCCGACCAGTACGCGCCCTTCAGCGCCAAGGTAGTCAACGTCGGCTTGCGCGACTCGACCTATGTGCTCGATGGCCTGCTGTATCACGAGTCCGACTTGCGGATCGAGGAGCACTACACCGACACGGCGGGCTTCACCGATCATGTCTTCGCCTTGATGCACCTGCTGGGTTTCCGCTTCGCGCCGCGCATCCGCGACCTTGGCGACACCAAGCTGTTCATTCCTAAGGGCGATACTGCCTACGATGCGCTCAAGCCGATGATTAGCAACGACAGGCTGAACATCAAGGCTATTCGTGCCCATTGGGATGAAATTCTACGGCTGGCCACTTCGATCAAGCAAGGCACGGTGACGGCCTCGCTGATGCTGCGCAAGCTCGGCAGCTATCCGCGTCAAAATGGCTTGGCTGTCGCCCTGCGCGAGCTGGGGCGCATCGAGCGCACATTGTTCATCCTGGACTGGCTGCAAAGTGTGGAGCTGCGCCGCCGTGTGCAAGCCGGACTCAACAAGGGTGAGGCGCGCAACGCGCTGGCCAGGGCGGTGTTCTTCAACCGGCTGGGCGAAATCCGCGACCGCAGCTTTGAGCAACAGCGCTACCGGGCCAGCGGCCTCAATCTGGTGACAGCAGCCATCGTGTTGTGGAACACCGTCTATCTGGAAAGGGCGGCGAACGCATTGCGCAATCACGGCCAGGGCGTCGATGACGCACTGTTGCAATACCTGTCGCCGCTGGGCTGGGAGCACATCAACCTGACCGGCGATTACCTCTGGCGCAGCAGCGCCAAGGTCGGTTCGGGGAAGTTCAGGCCGCTACAGTCGCTGCCAAAGCCTTAACGTACTTTAAATTCCGTTTTCTGAGACGCCCCCAAGACTGTACCTTCATAGCTGATTCCGTTGAGGGCAACGGTCTTCCGACCGCGTCGATTGAGTCACTTCGGGTTGCTGCATTTACTCGCCAGCGAGCGATCAAATGGATGGATGCATGGCCACCCGATGAGCGCCTTGTAGGGGCGATTGTCGCGGTAATTGATGAACTCAGACGGCGACTGGAGTCTCGTCCGCTATAAACGGAGAGGCCGGGGGGGCGCAACCGACCTGACTGGCCCAAGTCTAGGCTTCGGAGAACTGGAAGTCCGGCGTCCCCCGGGCGAGCAGTGCAAATTGTTCAGACTTTGGTGGGCGATAATTGGCGCACATACACGTTATTTCCGCTTGTCCAGAAATTCAGTTAGCCGGTTCAGTTCCTGGCTCTGCAATTCGGCTTCAGTGTGATCATAGATGTTGCGGGTGGTGTCCATCGACTTGTGCCTCAGTTGATTGGCCGTAATGTTGATCGGTACTCCCGCATGGGCGTTATGGGTTGTTAGGGTATGGCGCATCCAGTGAGCGGTTGTCTTCCGGAGCTTGGCAGCGGCGTGAGGATCTTCCTCCTCCAGTTTGCTGGCGATTTTCCCCATGAAGGATTTCAGCAGGGTGTTGATGTAGTGATCGCTGACCCAGGTTTTGCCATCGAAGGCGGCAACGACCGGCAGGTCTTCGTCGAAGCACGGATCGGGGGGAAGACTCATGGCCGTCCGGTATCTACGCAATGCATCCATCGCAGGATCCAAGACCGTCACATCTTCAAGGAGAGTCCTGCCCTTGCCCATTACGCTCAAGGTCCAGGTCTTCCCTTTACGGGAAAAACCGCTCATCGATGCTGTCGCCAATTCAGAGCGGCGTAACCCAGTCCAATAGAGAAAGGTGACGATGAAACGCTGACGCTCATAGGCAAGTAGGGCACCTCCTCGATTGTCCTTGGGGCGAATTTCATCAAGGTGTTTCTGTATCCACACCCAAGTTTCGATTGAAATCAGCCTGGTTGGTTTTGCTTTCTTCTGCTCCGCTAGTTCCTTTGCGAAAGTTTTGGTGCCATAGAGCTTGAACGGGTTGCCGGCCAGATAGCCAGCCTCGCTCAACCAACTAAAGAGGCCAGAGAGCACTACGAGTGCTTGCCGCTGACTGGAGGCAGAAAGGGGGCCGCGAAATAATACCCAGCCCCGTTCCAACCAGGTCGGATGCGATTCAGGTGCCTTCAACCACTTGTGGAATTCCTTCACTTCCTGGAGCTTCAGGCTCGAAAGCGGTTTGCCCTTGAATGACACGGCCCAAGCTAGGAGCCGGTAGGCTTCCTTGCGGTAGGAGCGCAGGGTGTTCGGGCTGGATTGCTCTTTGGCGGCCAACCAGGCCTCAATGGCTTCAAGGTCGGTATCGCCATCGAAAAGGCAGATTCCGCGCTTGTCGCGATTGCTGCCTTCAGAACCATCGAGCCAGGCCGGCAAAGCCAATGAAAGATCACTCCGCTCAGGAAATCGCGGAGTGTCTTCGCTTAGCACAGGAAGGTTGTTGGGGCCGCTCACGCGCAGGTGCCTGCAGCCTTCATGCGTGCATCCGGATGTGGATGCGGATCGTCTGGGTTGTTATATCCAGCCATGGCCCCGTCCAAGTGATTGCGGATCAATGCGTGCATGATTTCACAACTTGTGATGCCGGCGGCAAAGGTGTCAGCTGCTAATTCCTTCTCGCGAGCCCAGTCGGCATCGAATTGATTCCAGACCCGGTAACTGTCCCAACGGACAAGATGCCCGATTTCGTGAGCGACGACGCCCCTCACATCGTCGTCGGTGTATTTCGTCGGGTCGAGAAGGCTAGGGGAAACAGCGATGATGCCATTGAAGAGGATGGCTCGGGCAGCTAAGGGAGCTCGCGGATCTTTGCTGATAACGAGGTCAGGAGCCTGGTCCAGCCCAGCTTTAGTTGCGTAGGCTGCAGCGACCTCATGGATCAATTTTTCCCGAGCGGATTCCTTGCCAACGAGCGAGTCGTATTTCACGCCCAAGATCGGGAAGAAGGTATAGCCCACGGCGATGATAACGAGGCCGATCCATAGCGATACGCTGAAGCAACGGTCAAACAAACTGCGATTTTTCTTATTCATATGGCTCCTTCGTCATGTGATGGCCGCCGACCCCATTGGTCGAGACGCAGCCACCACGCATACTTTACCCTGTCATTTTTTTTATATCAACCGATTAGTAGAATAATCGTAACAGAACGGACAAAAAAGACGGATTGATTACATAATAGGAAACTGAAAGTTTGAAACAAAGGGATAGTGGATAGAGAATAAATTTTGACATCACAAATAAGCCATCTTTAGGTGGCTGAAAAATTGAATATAAACGCAACACCTAATCAGGAAACTGACAAAGGATCGTCTTTGATAAAATAACCTCTTTGCTTAAGCAGATTAAGTGCCTGTGAAGTAGTTAACACTTTTTCTTTATTCACAGGACGGGAGTCAAGAAAACCTTCCGGTGTATATGGCTTTAAATC
>DAOLZE010000286.1:0-3411 GCA_035426125.1 Rhodocyclaceae bacterium | reverse complement strand
GTCCACGTCCATTGTTATAGCCTCATAGCCTTGTACATAGCCTTGTCTATTAAATTACCAGCGCTTGTCGGGCGCCGTATCCAGCAGCGGTCGCAGCTTCTCCGAAATCGCCTCACGTGCGCGGAATATCCGCGATCGCACCGTGCCGATCGGACAATCCATAATCTGCGCGATTTCCTCATAGCTCATGCCATCGATCTCGCGCAGAATAATGGCATTTTTAAGATCTTCCGGGAGCGCCTCCATAGCGGCATTCACCGTAGCGCCGATCTGCTTCGACATCAGCAGCCGTTCTGGTGTGTTGTTGTCCCGCAAGTGTTCGCCATCATCGTAGTTTTCCGCTTCTTCACTATCGAATGCAGTCGCCGTCGGTACATTACGGCCCTTGCTCGCCAAATGATTTTTCGCCGTATTGATCCCGATGCGGTAAAGCCAGGTATAAAAAGCACTCTCGCCACGGAATCCGGACAATGCACGATAGGCCTTGATAAACGCCTCCTGCGCCACGTCCTCGACTTCGGTCGGGTCACGCACCAACCGCGCTATCAGGCGCATCAGCCTGCGCTGATACTTTGTAACGAGCAGTCCGAAAGCCTGCTTGTCTCCCTGTTGTACGCGCTCGACCAGAACCTGGTCAGCCTCGCGATCACCCATCGACAGCTTTGTAGTTGGTTGAAAAAGATCATTCAAGTATACCCGATGCTTCAGCATCTCCCGGGCAATGATTTCAGGCAAACCTGGTCTGCCTAACCGCAGACATTGCCATACTGACCGTAACTGACAAAATTGGTTCAATATCTCAATTCAAAATCGATACCTGCAGATACAAAAAGCGGGGAAAGAAAGGCGTGATATAGTTTCGCCTCGATTTTTTTGCGGCACCAGTCGCATGGTGCATGGCGCATGGTGCTTGACTTCGATGTATTGATTCTTGGCAGCGGTCTCGCCGGCCAGTCGCTGGCATTGCGTTTGGCGGACCAGCGCCGCGTCGCCATCGTCACCAAGAAAATGCTGGTCGACTCTGCTTCCGGCTGGGCGCAGGGCGGCATCGCTGCCGTACTCGACACTACCGATTCAATCGAAGCACACATCCAGGACACACTGACAGCGGGTGCCGGGCTCTGTGATGCAGAAACGACACGATTTGTCGTCGAACACGGTCCTGCCGCCATTGCATGGCTGATCGATCAGGGTGTGCACTTCACCCGCGACGAGAATTCCGCCCTCGGCTACCACCTGACGCGCGAAGGCGGCCATAGCCACCGCCGGGTGATTCACGTCGCCGACGCCACCGGCGCAGCCGTGCAGGAAACGCTCACCGACAAGGTGCGCCACCATCCAAATATCACGATATTTGAAAATCACATCGGGATCGACCTGATCACCGGCATCAAGCTCGCCAAACCACAACTCGGCTGTCTCGGTGCCTATGTACTGGATATTTCCACTGACCGTGTGGTGACCTTTGCCGCGAGGCAGACTGTGCTTGCCACAGGCGGGGCCGGTAAGGTCTATCTGTACACCACCAACCCCGACACGGCGACCGGCGACGGCGTCGCCATGGCCTGGCGTGCCGGCTGCCGCATTTCCGATATGGAATTCATCCAGTTTCATCCGACCTGCCTGTACCACCCGCAAGCAAAATCGTTTCTGATCTCCGAAGCCGTACGCGGCGAAGGCGGCTTGCTGCGTCTGGCCGACGGAACACGCTTCATGCCGGACCACGATGTCCGCGCCGAGCTGGCACCGCGCGATATCGTCGCCCGGGCCATCGACTTCGAAATGAAAAAACATGGTCTCGATTGCGTGTTTCTCGACATCACTCACAAGCCGGCAGGTTTTATTCGAGAACATTTTCCAAACATTTTTACCCGCTGCCTGGAGCTTGGAATCGATATCACGCGCGATCCGATTCCAGTGGTACCGGCGGCTCACTTCACTTGTGGCGGGGTCACCACCGATCTCAACGCACGCACCGATTTGCCCGGCCTGTATGCCATTGGCGAAACGGCGTGCACCGGATTGCATGGAGCAAACCGGCTCGCCAGTAATTCTCTGCTCGAATGTCTGGTGTTCGCCGAGGCCGCTGCACACGATATTCTGGCTGTGAAGCCAGGTAAGTCGCCAAAACTTCCACACTGGGACGAAAGCCGCGTCACCGATGCCGACGAGGCCATTGTCATCGCCCACAACTGGGCCGAGCTGCGCCGCTTCATGTGGGACTACGTTGGCATCGTGCGTACCAGCAAGCGGCTGGAACGCGCACAACACCGCATCCGTCTGCTTGAACGCGAAATCGACGATTACTATGCCAATTTCCGTGTCAGCAACGATTTGATCGAATTGCGCAACCTGGTTTTAAATGCCCATCTGATCGTGCGCTGCGCCGCATTGCGCAAGGAAAGTCGTGGCCTTCACTTCAGCCGCGACTATCCAGATCTGCTGCCCAAGGCGCGCGATACGGTATTACGGCCGGTGCTAAGACGTTAATGCCGTAGGGTCGGCTGGCGAACCCGGCGCACCGGTCTCTGCCAGCCAACGCAGCCAGAGACGCAAGCGCCGATAATCATCGGCATTCAGAGCATCCGGTAGCAAAGTCAGCGATTTGAGCCGCTTGCCCTGTTTAAACAGAATCACTGTCAGTAATGCCGTCACTGTGCTGTGTGGATGGACGCGCAGTGCGATGGATTGTGTGTGTAGCCGCTCAGGTACCAGCAGACCGTCACTGCGCAAGGTCAGTCGGATCACTCGTCGCGATCCATGCATTCTGGCCAGCGCAATGATCAGCGACAGAGTGATGGCGAACAGCACCAGCAATTTGTACCAGACAGGCAAGTCAGTCGAGGTCACTGCCGTTAGCACAGCGCCATGCACTACGACCAGCAACAGCGTCAGACGACGCGATGGATGCAGCTCAAGCGTGAGCGGCAACTGCATGCTGCGAAATCAGATGCGGCGCATCGCCAGCGTGCCGTTGGTTCCGCCGAAACCGAAAGAGTTGGACAGTGCGGCACGAATCTCCATCTTGCGCGCGGTGTTGGCGCAATAATCGAGATCGCACTGCTCATCCTGATTGAAGATGTTGATGGTAGGCGGTGAAATCTGGTGATGGAGTGCCAACGCCGTAAATACCGCTTCGATCCCACCGGCGGCACCAAGCAGATGACCAGTCATCGATTTTGTGGAATTGACGACCAGTTTTTTGGCATGGTCACTAAAGCAGCGCTTGACGGCGACAGTTTCAGCGAGATCGCCGAGCGGCGTCGAAGTACCGTGAGCATTGATGTAGTCGACCTCGTCGAGATTCATCCGTGCATTGCGCAAGGCATTCACCATGCAGCGCCGCGCACCGTCGCCATCCTCGGCCGGAGCCGTCATGTGATGAGCATCGCCGCTCATGCCGTAACCGGC
>DAOLZE010000285.1:0-3412 GCA_035426125.1 Rhodocyclaceae bacterium | reverse complement strand
TTCGCTGGCGGTGGATTACCTGAACACCCACGGCACCAGCACACCGGTGGGCGACCTGATCGAAGTCGATGCCACGAAACGTGCGTTTGGCGAACGGCTGCCCGCATTCAGTTCGACCAAGGCCCTCAGCGGTCACGCTCTCGGCGCGGCCGGCGTGCATGAGGCCATCTATTGCCTGTTGATGATGCGCCATCGGTTCATGGCCGCCTCTCACAATCTCGACAACCCCGATCCGGTTCTGGCCGGGCTGCCCTTGCTGACCTCGACGGTCGAAGACGCGGATGTGGCGTGCACGATGTCGAACAGCTTCGGTTTCGGCGGTGCCAATGCGAGCCTGATCTTCGGCCGCCATGGCGACGCTTGATACGCTGTTCAGCCTGTTGGCTCGATCAATTCCGGGCTGAGCTGTAGTCGCGACAGCTCCTGTTCCAGCGTGTGGTGGAACAGGCGAAAGCTCGCACTCTGAAAAGCGGTGTTCCAGGCGGCGACGATCTCGATCGTGGCGTGGGTGCTTTCCACGGGCACGATCGCAATGTCCTTGCGGATGAAGTTGCGCACCGACTCCGAATACAGCGAGATGCCCATATTGGCCGCCACCAGGCTGAGGATGCCGGTGCTGCTGGTGGCCTCCTGCACCACCTGGGGGATGAAGCCGGACTTCAGGCACAGATCGAAGACGAAGGAGCGGAAGGATTTCCAGCCGCTTTGCGAGCCGATGATGAATTTTTCGTCGCGCAGGTCTTCGATCCGGATCGAGCGCTTGTGCGCCAGGCGGTGCTTCTTCGGCAGCAGCACCACGGTACGCTCCTGCGACACGCTAAGGGCAGTGATGCCCTCCTCTTGCAGTGGTCCGAACAGGAAGCCGACATCGATCCCGCCATTACGGATCGCGTCGATCTGCACGTGCGATGGCATGTAGGTCAGCTCGATCGCGACTGCGGGCTGCTCCTCCTTGAACACCTCGAGCAGATGAGGCAGCGAGCTGTTGATGGAGAAGTCGTTGTAGGCGATCGAGATACGGCCGATGTCACCCCGCGCCGCCCGTTGCGCGAGCTGAACGCCGCGCTGGATATGGGTGAAAGCCTGCTGGCACTCGACCAGAAACAGGCGCCCGGCTTCGGATAGGGAGACCTGGCGAGTGGTGCGTGAGAACAGCTCTGCGCCGACTTCGTCTTCCAGCGACTTGATCAGGCGGCTCAGGGCAGGTTGCGTGATGAACAGCGCCTCGGAGGCCTTCTTGAAGTGCAGCGACTCGGCGACGGCGACGAAGGCGCGCATGTGGCGCAGGTCGAAACGGATGTTGCTGGCCATGAGTGCGTCCGGTCGAGGCATGCGGAAGATCGATAGTTCCGTCCCCGGTCGTGGCTGTCAAGCGACCTTTCCCGGCGCCGCATCCGCGGTGTCGCCACTTCAGGACATCGGGTTATGAGGGCAGGCGTCTTGTGTGATTATTGTTTTAATACGCAATAATCAATGCTCAGATACACCTAATTTTGACAATAACCCAGTCCTAGAATGGAAGCACGAAACGACAGGGCGGCGACCTCGCTGCGGGAACGGCCAGTTCGGAGAGGCCGGTGACGCAAACGGGCAAGCCTGATCGGGCTCTGAGCTTGCTCCTGTCAATCACCGTCATGGCTGGCGGGTGTGGTTGGCGATACCAAGGAAGGACTTATGTCAGCGAAAACCGACTGGACAGCTTCAACCGCTGCACCGATAGCCGCCACCGAGGCGGCGATGCTTCATCGAGATGCGGTCGTGATCGACGGACTGATCGTCGCGAAGTGGGGTGACGAGTTGTTCGAGGACATGCGGCGCGGCGGTCTGACGGCAGCGAATTGCACGGTTTCGATCTGGGAAGGCTTCCAGGATACGGTTGATGCCATCGCGAAGATGAACGCCCTGATCGATGCCCGCCACGATCTGTTGTTGAAGGTCCGCTCGACCGCCGACATCCTGCGTGCCAAGCGCGAGGATCGTACTGGCGTGATCCTGGGTTTCCAGAACGCAATGGCTTTCGAAGATCAGATCGGCTACGTGCAGGTGTTCAAGGACCTCGGGGTTGGGGTCGTGCAGCTCTGTTACAACACGCAGAATCTGGTCGGCACCGGATGTTACGAACGCGATGGCGGGCTGTCAGGCTTTGGCCAGGAGATCCTCGCCGAGATGAATCGCGTCGGCATCCTGTGCGATCTGTCGCATGTCGGCCCCAACACTGCGCGTGAGGCCATTCTCGCGTCCTCGAAACCCGTGTGCTATTCGCATTGTTTGCCGAGTGGGCTGAAGGATCACCCGCGGAACAAATCCGATGCGGAACTGAAGTTCATTGCCGATCACGGCGGTTTTGTCGGTGTGACGATGTTTGCGCCATTTCTCAAGAGAGGCGTGGATTCGACGGTCGATGATTATGTCGAGGCCATTCGCTATGTCTTCAATCTCGTCGGCGAAGAGCAGGTCGGCATTGGTACTGACTTTACTCAAGGGCATGACCAGGCTTTCTTCGAACGTCTCGTCCATGACAAGGGCTACGCTCGCCGCCTGACGAACTTCGGCGAAATCATCAATCCGCTGGGGATACGTACCGTGGGTGAGTTCCCCAATCTGACTGCGGCGCTGTTGAAAGGTGGATTCAGCCCGAGTCAGGTGCGACGCATCCTGGGCGAGAACTGGTTGCGCCTGCTCGAAAAAGTATGGGGCGAATGAAATGCATAAGGGTTATGGCGAATGCAGATTCGTCGAAGTGGCTCTTGTGTCACGTTGCGCTCGATGACGAAAGTTGATCATTCTCAGGAGGTGAAAAAGTAAGCCTGATTCCGATTTGTTGATCCAACAAGAATAGAAAGAGGTTGCACGCTCAGCCTGAAACTCAGGCCGAATACAGGTGACATCCTCGTGGATGGAGACGAACGACAGATGTCTACTCAGTCAGGCGCCATTGATGGTGTTCCCGGATTCAGCAATACCGGGAGTGCCCGCGGTGCCGAAGATTAAATTCGGAAGGCTTGGGCTGGTTTTGAGCTTTCTCGATCGTCGTTTATGAATTGCCAAAGGAGTGAATGTTCATGAAATTCGCACAACTGAATAAAATCCTGGCCGGCGCTGCATTCGCGCTGACCAGCGTGTTCGCGTCGGCTCAGACGATCGAGCTGAAGATGCACAGCCAGATCGTTGAATCCCGCCCCGAGGCCAAATACCTGCAGGAGTTCGCCGACGATGTCAGCGCACGTTCGAATGGCCGGCTGAAGATCAACGTTTTCCATGCCGGCTCCCTGGGGCTGAAGGACCCGGATCTGTTGCGCATTCTGCAGGCAGGTGCGGTGGATATGGCCATGCTCTATGGAGAGTACTTCACCCGCGACGCGCCCGAACTCGGTGTCGTCTATGTGCAGGGGGCCATCCGCAAGCCCGAGCA
>DAOLZE010000284.1:0-3418 GCA_035426125.1 Rhodocyclaceae bacterium | reverse complement strand
CAGCGACGACAGCCCGGTCTTGTCCTGGCTGACCAGAAAGATCGCCAGGAACCAGATGCGCAGCGGCAGCTTGGTGCTGTCCATCAGCGTGCCGGCGGTCAACGACGTCTGGTGACGGCACGCACGGCACTGGAACAGCCGCCGCGCGCCATGACCGACCACGTAGTGCGCCGAGCTCGCGCAGCGCGGGCAGCGAAAGCCCTCGGGCCAGCGCAACGCCATCAGTGTCGACTCACACTGCTCCTCACTGCCATAGCGCGCGAAGAACTCCGGCAGCGACATCCCGGGCTGGAACTGAATGCGATTCATCGCCATGGCCGACTCTCCAGTGATCGTGGGAGTCAGCTTACGGCCCGAGTGGCTCATGGCGTGAGCCTGGCTGAGGTTCGTGACGAATCAGGCAACGCGATGATCCCTGCTCTCGGCGGTCAATGGTCGCTGACGGCCGGTTCCCTCAATTCTGGAGCACATCAGATTCAAGTTTTCGGGACTGGAGGCTATTCCGGATATGTAGATCTAGTACAAGCCCCGACCGCGGTCCCGGAGCCGGAAACCTATGCAATGCTGTTCGCCGGCCTCGGTGCGTTGAGCTTCGTCTCGCGCCGCCGTCGCTCCGCATAAGGAAGCGAAGTCAGATAAACTGAATGAGGAAGGGTGGTTTCGCCCTTCCTTGTTTATTTTTTTGAACTGGCCTTCTGGTGTATTCATCAGCGAATATCAGCCAGCACTCATCCGGCAGAGCAATCGCTGCGTAACCCCGCACCTTGACGGACAATCGTCGGCCACACCAAGCATCATGAAAGGTTTATAAATTTAACAAAATCATCCCTAATCATCATGAAATGTAACACCAAGGCCATCGACCGATCCACAAATTTTGTGCATTATTTCGCAAAAGCAACGAACGTTTACGACATTCGATGACGACCCTTGCAGTTTAAGCGAAATATTCACTAACCACGAGCGGAACTGCGGCCCACGGAAGTGGATAATCGATGTCGCCAAAGCCAGGATAGCCGAGTGATTGTTAAATATTATTTAACCACCGATAAATTAAGTCTTTGCAGATAATTGTCTTGATTAATATTTGAAATTGACCATGCACCCGACGATATCCATCGTTACTTGCTCCTTCCAGCAAGCCCGCTACCTTGATGCAACGATTCGCAGTGTAACATCGCAGCGATATCCATCGCTGCAGTACATTATCATGGACGGCGGCTCGACAGACGGATCCAAGGATATCATCGTAAGCCATGAACCGCGATTGTCTTATTGGATTTCAGAGCCTGATGAAGGGCAATCTGATGCCTTGATCAAGGGATTTGAAAAATCTACCGGAGAGATCATGGGTTGGCTCTGTTCAGACGACTTGCTGCTGCCGGACACATTGAAGATCGTCGGAAAATTCTTTGCGGAAAATCCTGATATATCAGTTGTTTACGGCAATGCACTATGGATCGACGCAGGCGGAAACTACCTGCGACCGAAGATAGAGCCAGGCTTCAATAGGCTGGCGTTCCTCTACGATCACAACTATATTCCGCAACCATCGATGTTCTGGCGTCGCAGCATTTACGATGCAGTCGGCGGACTGGACAAGAATCTCCATCTCGCGATGGATAGCGACCTGTGGGAGAAATTCTCGCAACAGACATACATCGCGCATATTCCAGAATTTCTGTCCTGCATGCGATATTATCCAGAGCAGAAAACGAGGGCACTCATGCCACAGCGGTTGGCTGAAGACGAAAAAATCCGCTCAAGATCTGGTGCGGTGGGCGGCGCCAAACTCAAGGCGTTGCGCGTGGCCGGAAGACTGGCCAGGATATCGGCAAAGCTAGCGGCGGGCGGTTATACCACGCGACCTGATCCATTTGTGCTCGGCGCGCTGGACGACTACCTCATCGCGGCCTGACGTGGTTGGCGCAGGAGAGCGGGATGCGTGGCTGTAATTCGACTGCGGCGACGACGGCGAGGAATTGGGCCCCCCTGAGGGAGGCGCTCGGTCCTGACGCTGGGCCACTAGAGCCCTGCATAGTCTATTTTCCAAAACGTGATCGATCCCTGGCGATTCGAGACGACCAGCGCCGAAACGTCGATATCTACGATTTTTTCCTGCCGAAGATCGGGCATTGGTGGTGGGCACAAGCATCCGATCTGCTGGATCAGCTTTCGCAAGGTGCCGCCCTCCCTCGTCTTGACCTGTCGGAATCGCAGTGGCGAAATGCCGCCGCCGTCTTGTCCGCGGGTTCATCGGACGGTGTGACGTTTCTCGCGGCTCAGCTGGGTTCGCCCGGCCCATATCAGAAGGTAACGCTGCTCGGCACGTCAGACTGTGGTGACTTGCGCGTTACCAAGCTCTCGCTCAAGCCAACGGCCGACATCAAGGTTCGGTCCGAACTGGAATCGCTGAAAAAAATCTCCGGCTGCGAATCGACAGCGCCGTTTGCACCCGAGTTGCTGGCCAGCGGTATCACCACGTCAGATCGCCCCTACTTCACCATGCGCGGGATCATCGGCTCGCCGCCATCCCGGCACCTGACCCAGCGCCTCCTGTCGCTTCTGGAGCGATTGAATACGACCACATCCGCCGGATGGGAGGATTGGAGATCAACCCGCCTCCGACATGATCTGCACAAGTCGGTGTCCGATCTTTCTTCCAGAGCCCTTCCTGCATACCAGATGATTGTCCGGTCCAGCGAGATCGTCGACGATCTGCTGTCGGTCGGATCGATCCATCCCTGTCTATCACACGGTGATTTTGCACCGTGGAACATCATCGAAACCGAGAACGGACCTGTGCTGCTGGATTGGGAGTATGCGTCGTTCGACGGAAATCCGATAGCGGACTACTGTCATTTCCGGTTGATTCAGCAGGTACTCAACCACCGCTCGCCTCGTGCCGCCAATCGGCTCCTGCATCGTCTGTCAGCGTCGGCGCCGATCGATTTCCCACATCTCTTCGAGCGTACGCCGGATCTGCAGGGTACCGCCAGCGGGCTCGTTCTGCTCTACTTGCTCGAAACCGTCTGCTTGTACCTGACCAGCACGCCGACCAGCGATGGAACCGACCGTGTCACTGGCTCGTATCTCGCGCTGATGGCTGATTTCCAGAACTGGAGAACGTCATGAATTTCCTGCTTCACCGGATGGCACCCATGTCAAGTGTCTTCGCGTGCGTCTTGGCCGCGGCTCCAACGCTGTCATGCGCGACGACTCTCCATGTCGATGCATACAGCGCGTCAGCGTCGGACGCCGGCCCCGGTTCGGCGACACTGCCGTTTCGGACGTTAACATACGCCGCATCCAAGTTGCAGCCGGGTGACACGCTCATCATCGGCCCCGGTACGTACCGGGAGTCCTTGGCGCTTCCGACGCGGACGTGGTCCTCTGGTGCGACAACGACCATTCAGGG
>DAOLZE010000283.1:0-3429 GCA_035426125.1 Rhodocyclaceae bacterium | reverse complement strand
GTGCATTTTGTTGGCAAATTACCCTATGCCGATTACCTCAGCCTACTGCAGATTTCCAGCCTTCACATCTATCTGACTTACCCCTTCGTTCTCTCCTGGTCTTTGCTGGAAGCAATGTCGATAGGTTGCCAGATACTTGCATCTGCCACGCCACCGGTGACAGAAGTCATTAAGGAGGGAGAAACAGGTTTCTTGTTCGACTTTTTCGATCACCGTCTTCTCGCTGCAAAAGCCATTGATCTATTACAAGGAGATGGCTCCCCAGAAGTATGCTCGAATGCACGCAAATTTGTACTTGAGCATATGGACTACGAAAGCATCGTCCGTCCTCGCTGGCTTGACTGGCTTGGGCTGCAGAGCAGCATATAGAAGCCTTCAGGATGGATATCCTCTCGGAAGCGCGATTGCTTAGCTGAATTCAGTTGCATATCCAAATTACCTAACCTAGGATTATTTGCGTTGCTTGGCTCCGCCCAGACCTATTGCCCTCTTTGTTTCCCTTGAAAGGATTTCCCCATGGCCGTCATGACCTTCTATTCGCAATACAACATGAATGCGCCAGTCGATACTGATGGCAGCGAAACGCTTGTCTTTAACTCCGGTAGCGACGCTTTGGTCACCGATGGCATGTACGGTTTCTATCTTCTTGGTTCGGGGCTAACTTATGACAGTTCAAATGGCTTCACGGCCGGAATAGTGACGAATGTGTATTTGGGTAGCAGCACAACGGGCAATCTGATTTTTTCGTTGGATGGTATCAGTGAGAATTTTGCGCAAGATTTCGATACCGTAGAAGGCGGTGTTCAGAGTGTCTGGGATGTCGGTTACGACACCAATGCCGATGGGGTCAAGGACCTCTGGGAAATGCAGGCCGAACAGGCCTATTGGCTGCGCGGTGCGGATACCATCAACGGTTCCTCCTACAACAATGTATTGAATGGCTATCTGGGTCACGACAAGATTTATGGCAATGGTGGTGACGATATTCTGACCGGAGGACAAGGCAATGACACGCTTGATGGGGGTAGCGGTCATGACTACACCAGCTATAACGATCTGCGCGTCAAAACCGGCAGCAGTGCAGTCACTTACAAGTTTCTCGCAACAGGCTCACTGACTTCAGGTACTGTCGCCATTTCTGAGGTTGTCTCTGGCGTCACGACGCTGAAGCAAACGGATACCTTCCTCAATATTGAGGAACTACGCGCCACCAAGGTCGCGGACTACATCAATTTCTCCAGTTCGACCGGAAAGCAGGACGGCTTCGCAGGTTTTACCGGCAACGACACGATCATTGGCGGAGATGTTCTCTCTGGAACAAGCAATGATGGCGACTATGTTGACTACCGCTATTTGGCGGTTGCGCCCATGCGCGTCAATGTCAACTTGAGCAATACCGATAGCACCACCAGTTATGCAACGGCAAAGGTATATGGGGGTTACTCGACGACAATCAACGAAACCGATTCGCTGCGCAAGATTCACGGCGTGATCGGGGGCGCCGGCAACGATACGATCGTCGGCAGCGCTGCCAATGACTGGATTCGCGGCATGGCCGGTAACGACTTGCTGACTGGGGGAGCAGGCAGCGACTGGATCGACTACCGCTGGGATAGTTCGGCGCTTAACATCACGCTCAGCGCACTCGGCGAAACGCAGACTATTACAGCCGGCGCCCACGGCAATGACACCATTTCCGGTTTCGAGAACATTAGCGGAGGCTTCGCTGCAGATAGGCTGACCGGCAACGACTTGTCTAATACCCTGCGGGGTCGTGAAGGCAACGACACCATCAATGGCGCAGGCGGTATCGACTACGCTGACTACAAGAACGCAAGCGGCTCGGTCACTGTCCTCTGGAGCACGGCAACTAGCGCCACTTCGAGCGGTGCGGACGGCAACGATATTCTGACCAACATCGAAGGTGTCAATGGTTCGGAATCCTTCGGCGACAAGCTGACCGGCAATATTGGCAGCCAGCGAATTTACGGTCGTGGGGGCAATGACACCATCAACGGCGGGCTCGGTAACGACACGCTGGATGGCGGAACAGGCAGTGACCAATACGTGTTTAACACCGCCACCCCAAGCAACCTGGATACGATCCTCTCGTTCACCACTGCCGCCGACAAGATTGTTCTCGAAAACGGCATATTTACCGGCTTGGGAGCAACAACAGGTAATTTTGTTGCCTCCGATGCCCGGTTCCACGCCGCCGCCGGAGCGACTGCAGTCCATGATTCGACCGACCGTATCATCTACAACACCACCACCGGCGCGCTCTATTACGACGCCGACGGCATTGCCGGAAATGCAGTGCAAATTGCGATCATCGGTATCGGTACGCATCCGACGCTTGCTGCAACGGACTTTGCCGTGATTTAACAGTGGCAACGAATCAATCCTGACAAGAAATTCAATGCATCATCACGATGCTCGCTCTTGCGGACATTTTTTGGGTCTTCCAGCTTTCCTACGTAAAAACGGGATGACAAGCATCGTCAAGACGGCGTATCTGCAGGGGTTTGCGAAGACTCAGGCACGTGCGGCATATGGGAGCAATCATCCCGATGAAGATTTTTGGGGCTTGAAGGGCAAGTGTTCAAGGAAGTTGTGTTCGACGGAGAGGGTGGTCGAGTGCTGGCCGTGTGCGCCCAAGACAAGCGTCGACCCGCTGGGCAGTACAAAAACCACTTCCCGGCCGGCACCTGCCGTCTGACCGCCCACACCCTTGAAAGACTGATTATGGCAATCGGCTGGCTCACCATTCTGAAAACTGTTCCCTGGGCAGATGTAATCAGCAATGCACCGAAAGTTGCCGATGGCGCCAAGAAGCTGTGGAAAACGGTTGCCAAGAAACCGGCACCACATGGAGCTACCGGGACGGCAGCGCAAAGCACCGGCTCGGCCGAGGCTCAGGCGAGCAACCCTCTGGAAGCACGCCTCGCCGAGATGGAAACCCGAACCTCCGAACTGCAGGCCCAGATGCTGGCCTCATCCGAGCTGATCAAGTCACTGGCCGAGCAAAATGCCGAACTGGTCAAGCGTATTGAGGCCATCCGGATCCGCGTCCTGTGGCTGGGTGTGGCGACCGTCGTGCTGACCATCATGGCCGCCACGGGCCTGGCGGGGGCTGCGCTGCCCTAAGCCGATTCCCGCCCACCTTGACTGATTGCCGCAGGCGCACCAGCCAGGGCGACTGGTCACACTAAGCGTAAGCGACCGCCGCTTCAGCCACTACTTTTGGCACGTGGAACACCGGCGACGGGCGCCTGATATGGTAACCCTGCGCGTAATCGATCCCCAGCGCACTGACCGCCGCCAGAATTTCGGCGTCCTCGACAAACTCGGCAATGGTCTTGATTTTCAGTTCCTTGGCCAGGGTCACGATACTCTTGATGAAGGCCAGATAAACCTCGTCATTCAACA
>DAOLZE010000282.1:0-3430 GCA_035426125.1 Rhodocyclaceae bacterium | reverse complement strand
GAGTTGGTTCGTCGCGAGGAAATTACTGTCATCCTTTAAGTGCCGAGGGGGAATGACCACACACTGTTGCATGCTGTTTCTTGAAATCGCCGGTGGTCGCCCGTATCTTCTCTCCATGCGCTGACCAGACATCAGCCTGACGGCCAACCCTCCTCCCTCCCCCAAACCGGCCGTCCTGAAAGCCTCGCAGTCCCCCCGATGCGGGGCTTTCTCCTTTTCTGGGTGCTGGATGAGCGGCACTCCGCAGAGCTAGAGCGGGGCGATATACAGCGATCTTCATTCAGGTGCACATTCCAGCCAATCATCCGGACTCAGCGCCAGCATCGACTGGAGCAGGATCAGGCTACACATTTCCGGAACAAGCCAGCCCTCCCGGTCACTTTCACCCAGGATGACCGGCATGCGGTCAATTGCCAGCTACGAACGAGTTCCACGCTTCAAGGTATATTTGATCGACAAAGGCTACAATCCGGCGCGTGCTTACAGTTAATTTGTAGCCGTTCCGTAGCTTGATTCATACTTCCATCTTTTCGACTTATTACGAGTTCCATTATGTTTCCCGAATACCGCGACCTGATCACCCAACTCAAGACGACCGACCGCCATTTCCTCAACCTCTTCGACAAGCATAACGAGCTCGACCAGAAGATCAAGAATATGGAGTCCGGCGTTGAACCCGCTACCAGCCTGACCATCGAAGCACTGAAGAAGGAAAAGCTGGTATTGAAGGATGAGATCTACCAGATACTGCGCAAGACCGTAGCCTGAGAAAACTGGCTGCGTTTCCGGGCGCCGGTTCGAACCGTACGGCGTCCACTATTTGCTCCGAACGAAGCACATGCCCAAAGTCATTCACGAAAAATACGAAAACGGCGTGTTGGTCGAACGCAAGACAGAAGGTTCGAACACAACGCCGTGGCATTGGTTGATGCTCATCGTTCAACTGGTCATCGCCTTCAGCCTTGCGATCCTTGCCATGCTGGCCGTCCATGACAGCCTGACCCTCAGGGCGACCCTGTCCGAGGATGAGGCATCGCCAACCAACTGCGAACAGCCCCGGCTTCGCTCGTAGCGCATGGGGTATTCATGCACAAGCTGATCATTGCCCCACTAATCGCCTATCTCGCCAAACTGCGTTTTCCGGTGGTATTTGGCATCACGGTGGGGCTATTCATTCTCAACGTATTCATCCCGGACTTCATTCCTTTCGTCGATGAAATCCTTCTTGGACTGGGTGCTGCACTGTTGGGAAGCTGGAAGAGGCGCGGCGTTGAGGACTCACCTAAAGCCTGACCAAGGTTAGGCAATTCGCTTCGAAAAAACGGAAACCACAACCCATCTTTCTTCGAACCTTGTAAGTCCAGAACTTCGATAGGATTACCCATCGACCAACGACTCTGGAGGACGAATGATGAAAGTAAAGACTTCGATCCAGCGCGGAACGCAATATCTCTGCGTGAAATTCGGTGAAGTGGTGACTGCAATCGAACAGGTGGCCATAGTCAAAGGGCTGCCAATGTGGGAAGTCGAACGCCAACTAAACGGCGGGCTAAGGAAGCGATTGATTGTATCTGCCCGCTCGCTGATGCCTGTTCAGCCAACCGTCACCTGCACTTAGCATGCCCTGCCGGGGCTGCCCCTGAAGCGACTTGAGCAAAGGTCGCGCTACTCAGACCCGAACGTTGCCCCTGCCCTGAAGGAGAGAATTCTGATGCGCACTGAAGACCAGAAATCCATTCTTGCGATTGCTCTTCTTGCTGCTTTCGCAGACGGCGCAAAGGACGACCGTGAACGCGAGGAAGTTCGGCGCATAGCGGAATCGCTTGCCACGGCTTCGCCGATGATCGATCTGCGAGCGCTCTATCACCAAGTACTATTGAAAAGCTTCGGCCTCGACGAGGCGGTTGCCGGGTTGAGCGACGACGGTCTTCGCCACTATGCATACGAAATGGCGCTGTGCGTTTGCGAAGCTGACGGCCAGACAACCGCATCCGAACGTGCCTTCCTGGATCGACTCAAGGCTAGCCTTGGGCTGGGCGATGTTCAGGCACGCGAGATTGAGCATGAGCTTGATCCATTCGTACCTACCGCCAGCGCCGCCAGCGGAGCCGCTTCCGGTAACGAAAAATCCGAACTCGACCAGTCGATTCTTAATTATGCCCTGCTCAACGGCGCGCTAGAACTTCTGCCGCAATCGTGGGCGTCGATGGCGATCATTCCGCTTCAGATCAAGATGATCTACGGGATTGGCAAGACCTACGGCGTCACCTTGGATCAGGGGCACATCAAGGAATTCATCGCTGCCGCCGGTGTCGGGCTGACCTCGCAGTACCTGGAACAATTCGGGCGCAAGATGCTTGGTGGCCTGCTCGGCAAGATGGCCGGCAAGACAGTGGGCAAGATCGGGCGCGCTGCCACCGGCATGGCCTTTTCGTTCGCGACGACCTACGCGCTGGGCCAGCTCGCCAAGAACTATTACGCCGGTGGACGGCAGATGAATGGGGAACTTCTGCGCGATACCTTCCAATCGCTGCTTGGCCCTGCGAAGGAAATGCAAGCGCGGTATCTCCCCCAGATCGAGGAAAAAGCGGCCACACTCGATGCCAGCAAGGTATTGGCAATGATCCGCGCCTGATGCCCACCAGTGCCTGGGGCTAACTGCGCTGCCTCGGTCGCGCCAAACGCTGCCCGCAGCAAGCAATTCCCGCATGGTTCCTGGCCGGGAGTTCCAGCCGGGGATTGAATCGGCTAAGCTGTCTCCAGGTTATTCAAGCCGGCATCACCCCCGGGAAGCTGGTCAAACATGAGGAATCAATGAAAGCCATCGATCACCAACGTCTCGATCAGGTTGTCATCGCAGCTCGCAAGGCCGCCGACACGCGTGCCGAGGGTTATCGCGAACGTGCTCTTAAAATCTACCCGTGGATTTGCGGCCGTTGCGCCCGAGAATTTACGCAGGCGAACCTGCGCGAACTCACCGTTCATCATCGCGACCACAACCACGACAACAACCCGGTGGATGGCTCCAACTGGGAACTGCTCTGCCTCTACTGTCACGATAACGAGCACCAGAAGCAGATCGAGGCGGATCGGGGTTATACCGACAGCTCGTTACGCAGTGGTAACGCTACCCACAACCCGTTTGCCGCATTGCAATCGCTGTTGAAGGACAAGGGCTGATCGGACAATGGCCGAGCAGCATCGCTTGCGTATCACCACCACCGGACGAAGGTTTACCGAGATCACCCAACAGGTGACCGCTTTGGTGAAGGCAGCTACGGTCGACAGCGGAATTGCCCACATTTTCGTTTGCCATACCAGTTGCGGCCTGGCGATTACCGAAAATGCCGATCCGTCAGTGCGGCAAGACCTTGAACTCCTGCTGCGGCGCTGGGCGCCGGACGGCGACCCGGCTTACCGGCACGACCTG
>DAOLZE010000281.1:0-3444 GCA_035426125.1 Rhodocyclaceae bacterium | reverse complement strand
GGGGCCGATCAGCGTCGGATGCAGCGACTGATAGCCGTTCGCCTGGGGGATGGCGATGTAATCCTTGAACTTGCCCGGCACCGGCTTGTAGAGGCCGTGAAGTACGCCGAGTGCCAGATAGCAGGCAGGCAGATCCTTGACGACGACGCGGAAACCGTAGATATCGAGCACCTGTGAAAATGACAAATGCTTTTCACGCATTTTCCGGAAAATTCCGAACACATGTTTCTCGCGGCCCATTACCTCGGCCTCAATACCCATTTCCGGCAAGCGATGGCGCAGCGCTTCCATGATTTTGCCAACGACTTCGCGGCGGTTGCCCCGGGCGTTTTTTATCGCTTTGGTGAGCACGCGATAGCGCATCGGATACAGGTGGCTGAAGGCGAGCTCCTGCAATTCGCGGGACAGTACATTCAGGCCGAGCCGATTGGCGATCGGCGCATAAATATCGAGGGTTTCCTGCGCGACGCGGCGGCGCTTTTGCAGCCGCAATGCGCTGAGCGTGCGCATGTTGTGCAGGCGGTCTGCCAGCTTGATCAGAATGACGCGTACATCGCGCGCCATCGCCAGAAGCATTTTGCGGAAGTTCTCTGCCTGCGCTTCTTCGTAGGATTGATTTTCGATGCGATCGATTTTCGATACGCCGTCGACCAGTTCAGCGGCAGGCTTGCCAAATATTTGGATGATTTCCTGCTTGGTGATGACGGTGTCTTCCATTACGTCATGCAGCAGTGCGGCAATCAGTGCCTGCGGGTCGAGGCGCCAGTCGGCCAGTGTGTTGGCAACGGCCAGTGGGTGCGAGATATAAGGCTCACCGCTGGAGCGCATCTGGCCGCGGTGTGCGGTATCGCCGAAGCGATAGGCTTCCTCGATGAGGGCAACCTCGTCAGGTTGAAGGTAAGCGGTTAATTTTTGGTGGAGACACTCGAAGGCATCCGCCAGATTATCTGGCGGAATTTCCTGTGGCGCGATTGCCGGTGTGTCTGTTGTATCGTTGTGCGCCATGTCTTGAACGGTCGGTTGCAGCGGTTTCATCGCAGCGGACAGGCACGGCGCAATGCCAGGAAGTCAGGGCGTCATGCCTGACCGCGATTGAGAATTTCAAGGCCAATCTTGCCTGCAGCGATTTCGCGCAGGGCAATGACCGTCGGTTTGTCATGGCCGCTTTCAACCTGCGGTGTTCCGCCCAGTGTGATTTGGCGCGCCCGGTATGTTGCAACCAGAGTCAGCTGGAAACGATTGGGGATCAGTTTGAGACAGTCATCGACGGAAATGCGAGCCATGATTTATTCCTGGGAAAATAGTGAAAATAATTCGGGATGGCGAGCCTGCTGCGGAAGCAGACGCAGACGAGAGGCATGCACCGCCGCCTGAAGGTCGTCGAGCGCTTCTGACAACTGGTCGTTGATTATAACGTATTCAAACTCGCTGACGTGGCGCATCTCGGTCAATGCGGCAAGGGTTCGGCGCGAGATGGTTTCCTTGCTGTCGGTGCCGCGTGCATGCAGACGCTGTTCCAGTTCGTCCATCGACGGCGGCAGTATGAAAATACCTGTGGAATTTTTGAAGCAACGCCGAACCTGTTGCGCACCCTGCCAGTCGATTTCCAGCAAAACATCCCGGTCGGCCGAAAGCTGTTCTTCCAGCCAGATGCGCGAGGTGCCGTAAAAGTTGCCATGCACTTCTGCAGATTCAACAAAGTCATTATTGCTGCGCATAATGAGGAATCTGTCGATGTCGATGAAATGGTAGTCAACTCCGTCACGTTCGCCGGGACGTGGAGGACGCGTTGTAAATGAAATCGACAGATGCACACGGCTGTCGCGCTTGAGCAACTCGCGAACCAGTGTGGTTTTACCGGCGCCGGAAGGTGCCGCAACGATCAGGAGGGTGCCCAGCATATCTGCTCTCCGCACTTCTTTATTTCATGAAATAACGTAACACTAATGAAGACCGCAGCCGCCTAGTCGACTCCCGCGCGTTGCAGGAAATGGCCGAGGTGCAGGTCACTTTTGATGGTGTGGTTGATCTGCCAGTCCACCAGAACCATCTGGATGCGAAAGATCAAATACAGACGATCCCGTTCTCCGCTTTCAATTTCCCGGCGCAGTTCGGAAAAAAAGCGGTTGAATGTCAGATGCTGCTTTATGTGATCCTTCATGAAAGGATAATCGTAGCGTTGCATCAGATTCTCTTCGGAACTATTCATCGAGGAGACCTGTTCGGCAAGCAGGTCCATGGTCGGCCCGGTCTGGCCTTTGCCAATCATGACGTGATGCGATAGTTCGGCGATGATCCCAAGAAGATCCTGATGCTGGGCGTCGATTTCGTGAATTCCGATGGAATATTCATTGCGCCAGCCGATATCCATACCGATTTGATCGATACTTTCCGGGCTGCCGAGACGAATGAGCTCCTTGCATCTTTCCAGATAGACACGCACTGCACGATCGTCCGGGGCAATGCGCAGGCATTCATGCAACAAAGGTTGCGCCAGGTCGGCGCGGCCCAGATGGTAGAAGGCCAGCGCCTCCTCAAAGTTGCGCAGTGTTGCCTGTTTTGCGAGCCGCAGCGGCTCAGGATCGGCATCGAAGACCTCATACACCGATTGCGCCTGATAGCGGCCCTTGATGCGCAGACGATCAAGGAAGCGGATGTTGTAGATGCTGTGATCGTCGATCGAATGCAGGGTATTCGCGCTGATGACCAGCGGAGTGCCGTAGTTCTTGGTCAGGCCTTCGAGGCGCGAGGCAATATTCACCGCGTCGCCGATGACCGTACTGTCCATCCGGTTGTGGCCCCCGACGGTGCCCATCATTACCAGCCCGGTGTTGATGCCGATACCGATGCGGATCGGCATGAAACCGGCCTGTGCGCGTCCCTGATTGTAGATCGTCAACTGATGCAGCATGTCGATGCCGGAACTCACTGCGTCGTCGGCCGAGCCGGGAAACAGCGCCATGATGCCGTCGCCGATGTATTTGTCGATGATGCCGTGATGGCGCGTCACCACAGGTTCCATCGTGCTCAGATAGGAATTGATGAAGCGAAAGTTTTCCGCCGGCAGGATCGACTCCGACAGCGCAGTGAAATCGCGAATGTCGGAAAACAGCAAGGTCATTTCCTGCTCGACGTGGTCGCCCAGTTCCACATCGACAATACTGGGGCGTCCCAGCAGACGAAGAAACTGCAATGGCACGAAACGGCCATAGGCCATTTCCGTGGCAGTGAGTTGTGGCGTTACTTCTTCAGGCGAATCGGCATCGCGCATCGCAAGCAAAGTTCTGTGAAAACAGTGGTTAGTATAACGCGCTTGAAGCGCATGTCGCGCTTATGGCATGCGATTGGCTGATTTATAACCGTTTGGACTGGCAGCGGTTTGCTGCACAGACATTCATTCGATGTTTAGCCAGCCTGGGCTGATTGATTTGAGGCCAGCGCGAT
>DAOLZE010000280.1:0-3448 GCA_035426125.1 Rhodocyclaceae bacterium | reverse complement strand
CTTCAATCCAGATTCGCCCGGAAGTTGACCACGTAATTCTCTACTACCAAAGCCGAAGTAACAGCGGCGAGTGGGAGTCAATGGAATATGCGGTCTATTTGGAATGGATGGACTGCACATTTGGTGGGCGACGGGCGTGGTTTCTCTGCCCTGTAGTTGGATGCGGACGTCGTGTGGCGATTCTCTTTGGTGGGTCAATCTTCGCCTGTCGGCACTGTCACAATCTGGCCTATGAGTGCCAGAGGGAAGCGGATGATGATCGAGCGATGCGACGGGCGGATACCATCCGGCGGCGGCTTGGATGGGGTTCTGGTATAGCAAATCCGGAAGGAGGTAAACCCAAGGGGATGCACTGGCGCACCTTCAATCGAATCAAAGCCAAGCATGATGCTTTCGCCAATGCCTCATGGGCCGGCACAGCCGAACGGCTTGGACTGATCAATCGGCGGCTGGCGGGCTTGGGCCTTGATGAGCTGCCCGGTTACGAATGAAATCTGTTTCGCAAAATCGCAGTGTCGCCAGCTCCGACTTTTCAAGCCAGAAGGATAAATCTCCGCCGCGTCTCGCCGGCAAACCCTTGCCAATACGGGGAGCAGTGGAAATTCCTGTGTACTTCCTGTGTAATCGGGCATGGAAAATTACACAAAACCCCGGAACCCGGTGGAACACTGCCACGCAGGTCACGACGTCTGAATCGTGGAAATTCATGGGGTTGCGAAGTTTCCAGAATTCGCTAGAACGCGTTTCCGTTCCCGGCCTGAAGACTGTTAATCCGTAGGTCCCTGGTTCGAGCCCAGGTCGAGGAGCCAGAATTCAAGCGGCTTACAGCGATGTAAGCCGCTTTTCATTTGATGGCACTGCTACCGATTTGTAGCCTACCATCATCCCATCCAACCGCAAGGCTGCATTCGCCAGGTGTCCTGGTGCTACGTGAGCATATCGTTCCATTTCTGCAACGGCGGCGCCGCCAGGGTGCGGTTTGAACTCTATGCGGCCATCGCCAAGGGCGTAACCTCGGCCTCGATGCGCTTGTGCATCTCAAGGTAAGAAACCTCAAGGTCATACTGCGCTTGCAGGTTGATCCAGAAGGCGGCATCGACACTAAATAGCCGGGCCAGACGCAGGGCAGTATCGCCAGTAATCGAGCGTTGGCCTGTGCATATCTCATCGATGCGTCGCTGCTGAACACCTGCCAGTTTGGCGACCCTGTAGCGGGTGATTCCCAGCGGTTCGATAAAGTCCTTCATCAGAACATTGCCCGGATGCACGGGCGCCAGATGACGGCCAGTGGTGACATCCCGGAAATCCATATCCTTCAGTTGTTCGCGTGTAATAGCCATGATTCTCTCCTGGTGATCGTCCGCAATCTCGACATCCGTTGAATCACCATCAGCCCAGCGGAAGCAAATGTGCCATTGATCGTTGATACGAATGCTCCATTGCCCGGCCCGATTTCCTTTCAACAATTCCAGCCGGTTGCCTGGTGGCACCCGCAAACTCTCGATGCTTGCGGCTGCGTCAATCTGCTTCAACTTTCGCCGCGCTGTATTCTGAATATCCTTTGGCAGTTTCTTGACTTGCAAGCCCTCGAAGATTGTTGCTGTTTGCTTGTCGGCGAACGTCTTTATCATGGTTCAGTAGTATTGCGAAACGATAGTATCGTCAAGCGATAGTGACGACTTTTAATCCCGGTTTGGCTTTCTTGGGTTTAAACTCAATGCTGGCCTGCTCAAGAATCCATGCCTCGATCTTTGTATGCCAGACCCGCAGCAGATCAAGCGGACGTTGCCGGTAATGCTTCTCGGCTGTGGCGCTTGGCTTGTGTCCCATGATCTGTGCGGCCACTCCCACCGGACATTCAACCCATTCAGCCAGGGTGCCGAAAGACCGACGAAGGCCATGGATCGTCATACCCTCGATGCCGGCAACAGTACAAGCTTTGCGATGCTGGATGCTCGGTTCCTGTAGTCGTCCGGATTCCGCCAACTTGCTGCCGAAAACCCATTCCGATGGCTTCCACTTCTTGCGCGGCTCATCCTTGCCGTCGACATTTTTCACCTGCGGAGGAGTGTCAATCGACCGCACTACCCGAAGGCGGGCAACGGACGGCCACCGGTTGGCTTGGAACGCATGCTGCGCATGTACTGCATTGCCAATTTGAATGGGGCTCTCTGTTTTTCGGCTACTTGTTCAGCCTTTTCCTAAACAAAAAATGGAAAAACTGCCTTGCGCTCCTTCGGGTAATCGGCAAAATTTTCGCGATACCAGCGATGGCTGATGATGGCGCGCGGGTACAGGTTTGAGAGCGTGAAGATAACGAAGACGATACCGGCTGTTGTGAAACTCATCGCTGCCCAGCCGCACCAGAGCAGGATTTCACCGAAGTAGTTGGCTGACGAGACATAGCGAAAAAAGCCGCCATAGGGAATTTTGTAGCCGGTCGAGCCATCGCGGCGCAGGTTGACGAGAATCGCGTCGGCTTGAAAGTTGATCAGCCAGCCGGCCAGCGCAACGACGAGTCCGCCGATGAACCACGGGCTGAAGAACCAGTTTTCGTTGAGCAGATGTTCGGCATGCGATACCGCGTAGCCGTTGGTGTAACCATTCATCAGATTGAAGAGAAAACCGAAGACCACATTGTCAATCGGGAAGCGCTTGCCTTGGTCATTTCTGCGCAGCGGGTAGAGGATGCCGCGATAGAGATAATGCGACTGCCACAGCACGAACAGCGTGATGGCTACACTCGAATGTGTGTCGGCAGTCAGCCAGAAGGTCAGGGCGAAGGCGAAGACCTGCGGACATTCGAACATCAGCCAGGCGGCAGGGGATGGCAGGGTCCAGGCGTGTGCGCCTTCTTTCATCAGGCGTCCATACGGACTGAGATCCTTGACGGTGCCGTAGTAGGTGAACACGGCCAGAATAAGAATCGCGATGAGGAAGGCGTTGTAGAGTTCGTGAGCCATGAATGGTCTCCGTGATTATTGCGCTTCTGCTTCAAGCCGTGCGAGATTCCAGCGTGCTTTGCTATATCCGGGATCAATTTGCAATGCGTGCAAGTATTCTGTGCGTGCCTCATTCTTGCGTCCGGCCATCTGCCAGGCGTAGCCGAGGTTGTTGTGTGGACGTGCTTTGTCCGGTGATTGTTGCACGGTTGCCTGCCAGAGTGCGATTTCGCTGCGATAGTCGCGGTTGCGTGTGACGGTGAGTGCGCTGGCACAGAGTAGCAGCACCGCTGCGACAGCCATGAAGCGGCGTCGTTTTAGCCGCAGTGCCAGTTCGGCACCGATCATTAGCGCGAGTGGGGCGCTGATCAGATACATCTGCCGTTCGTTTGCCACGTCGATGCGTGGCAGGAAGAGGTGTAACGGTAGCAGTTGAATCAGTATCCAGGCGATGGCGAAGCCGATCCACGGACGTCGTCGCCAGGTCGTCAGCATCGCTACGAATA
>DAOLZE010000279.1:0-3456 GCA_035426125.1 Rhodocyclaceae bacterium | reverse complement strand
GCGGGAGATTCCGGACGAAACCGAGTGGCGCGAGGTGCGCTACATGATCTTTGAGCTACCCGCTGCGCCGGGCTCGTTCCGCGACCGTGCCGAACAGATTCGGCATCTCGTTCACCAGGCCAATGTGCCCTGGTTGCATGAGATCGAGCAGATTTCCGTGGTTGACCGCAGCAGTTTGGAAAAACAGCTCAAGAAAGTCGTGCGCGCGGGCGGCGAGGGCCTGATGCTGCACCTGGCCGACGCGCCCTACGAAACCGGACGCAGCGAAGTGCTGCTCAAGATCAAGCCGTGGCAGGATACCGAGGCCGTCGTCACCGGCCATCAGCCGGGCAAGGGCAAGCATGTCGGCGTCCTCGGGGCGTTGCGGCTGCGGACGCCGGAAGGGCGCGAGTTTCTGCTCGGCACAGGGTTCAGCGATATGCAGCGGCGTAATCCGCCGGCGACCGGTGCAACGGTAACCTATCGCTATCGTGATTTGACCAACAGCGGTTTGCCCCGATTTGCCAGTTTTTTGCGGGTGCGGGAAGAGTAGATCGAAGCGTGGTGAGCTCGGGTTAGGAGGGGTATTGAAGCTGGCTATTACCAAGGTCAGGGATTCGGCCAGAGGCGACGATGCGTTAAAATGCCAGCCTATTTAAAGAGGGTACTAGTCGATGATTATCGTCACAGGCGCAGCTGGTTTTATTGGTAGCAACTTTGTTCTCGATTGGCTGGCGCAGTCGGACGAAACAGTCATTAGCCTAGATGCGCTGACCTATGCCGGCAACCTCGAAAACCTGGCATCTTTGCATGGCGATCCGCGTCATATATTTGTCAAGGGCAGCATTGGCGACTTCGATCTCGTTGCCAAGCTGCTGGCAGAATACCAGCCCCGCGCTATCCTCAATTTTGCGGCCGAATCGCACGTTGACCGCAGCATTCATGGCCCGGAGGATTTCATCCAGACCAATATCGTCGGGACTTTCCACCTGCTCGAAGCCGTGCGTGCCTATTGGGGCAAACTGGCAGGCGATGCCAGGGACAGTTTCCGTTTTCTCCACGTATCGACCGACGAAGTTTATGGTTCACTGGAAAAAAGCGATCCGGCCTTCACGGAAAGCCATCGCTACGAGCCGAACAGTCCATATTCGGCCAGCAAGGCGGCGAGCGACCATCTGGTGCGGGCCTACCACCATACCTACGGCCTGCCGGTCTTGACCACCAACTGCTCCAACAACTATGGGCCGTACCACTTTCCGGAAAAACTCATTCCGCTGGTCATTCACAACGCGCTAGCCGGCAAACCGCTGCCGATCTACGGCGACGGCCAGCAAATCCGCGACTGGCTCTATGTCAAGGATCATTGCTCGGCGATCCGCCGTGTGCTTGAAGCGGGTAGGCAGGGGGAGACTTATAACGTTGGTGGCTGGAATGAAAAGCCCAACCTTGATGTCGTGCATACCCTTTGTGCAATCCTTGATGACCTTAGCCCTCGCGCCGATGGCGAACCTTATCAAACGCAAATCACCTACGTTACCGACCGCCCTGGTCACGATCGCCGCTACGCGATCGACGCCAGCAAGATCGAACGTGAACTTGGCTGGAAGCCGGCTGAGACCTTCGAAACCGGCATCCGGAAGACGGTTCAGTGGTATCTGGATCACCAGTCATGGGTGCAAAACGTGACCAGCGGCGCCTACCGTCAATGGATGGACAAAAATTACGGAGCAAATGCATGAACACCCGAAAAGGCATCATCCTCGCTGGCGGCTCAGGTACCCGCCTTTACCCGGTGACCCTTGCCGTCTCCAAGCAACTGCTCCCCATTCACGACAAACCGATGATCTACTATCCGCTCAGCACCCTCATGCTGGCCGGTATCAAAGACATCCTGATCATCTCCACCCCGCAGGACACGCCACGTTTCGAACAACTGCTCGGCGATGGCAGCCAATGGGGTCTTAACCTGCAATACGCGGTACAACCCAGCCCGGACGGTCTGGCCCAAGCCTTCATCATTGGCCGCGAATTTCTCGGTAACAGCAACAGCGCCCTGGTTCTCGGCGATAACATTTTCTACGGTCACGAATTCGCCGACGACCTCAAAGTGGCCGGTGCCCAAAGCTGCGGCGCCACAGTCTTCGCTTACCACGTGCATGACCCGGAACGCTACGGTGTCGTCGAGTTTGACGCGGCAGGCCATGCGATCAGTCTGGAAGAAAAGCCAACTGAACCCAAATCCAACTATGCCGTCACCGGCCTTTATTTTTACGACAATCAGGTCATCGACATCGCCCGCGACCTCAAGCCCTCGGCCCGGGGGGAACTCGAAATCACCGATGTCAATCGTATCTACCTGGAAAAAGACGCGCTTAACGTCAAGGTCATGGGCCGCGGTCATGCCTGGCTTGACACCGGTACTCATGAAAGCCTGCTCGATGCCAGCCAGTTCATCGCCACAATAGAAAAGCGCCAAGGTCTGAAGATTGCGTGCCCGGAAGAGATTGCCTACCGCCAGGGCTACATTGATGCCGCCAGGCTCGAACAACTCGCCCGGCCTATGCTCAAGAATCCCTATGGACAATACCTAATGGGGCTTTTGAAAGAGCGGGTGTTTTGATGAATATCATTCCGACGAAAATTCCCGATCTTCTCATCGTCGAACCCAAAGTAATTGGTGATGAGCGGGGTTTTTTCTATGAAAGCTTCAACCAGAAAGCCTTTTGTGAAGCCATCGGGCAGAATGTCGAATTCGTTCAGGATAACCACTCGAAAAGCGCCAAAAACGTCCTCCGTGGCCTGCACTACCAGTTGGCACCAAAAGCCCAGGGCAAGCTGGTCCGGGTTGTGCAAGGTGAAGTATTTGATGTTGCGGTCGACCTCAGAAAAAGCTCAAAAACCTTTGGCCAGTGGGCCGGCCTCATACTAAGTGCCGAAAACAAAAAGCAACTCTGGATCCCGCCAGGCTTTGCTCATGGTTTCCTGACGTTGACTGATACCGCTGAATTTCTCTATAAAACTACTGATTATTACTCACCTGAGTACGAACGTTGCATCGTTTGGAACGACCCGAAAATTGGCATCAAATGGCCGTCGACCGCAGAATTTGTGCTTTCCGCCAAGGACCAAAAAGGTGATCCACTCAGCTCGGACTGAAAATGTTCGGCAGTATCTTAGTCGGAAATGACAAGAGGAAATTAAGGGAAGTCTATAAACAATCTACTTATTTTCCTTATTTTTTCGGTCGTGGTCGGTTGGATATTAAAATTTGGCTCTGTTCGCGTCTGTCGTTGGTGATTTCGGTGCGAACCATTGGAATCTTGGTGGCGGCATGGTTTACGCGTAAGCCAAGTGAAACGCTTGGCGTAGGCCGTGGCAAGCGTTTCAGGATTTACCAACGACTAACGCGAACAGAGTTTAAAATTTTAAAATACGTAACTGGAGAGATATGAAAATCACCGTTGTCGGCACCGGCTA
>DAOLZE010000278.1:0-3471 GCA_035426125.1 Rhodocyclaceae bacterium | reverse complement strand
TCACGCCGGACGACATCAAGCAGGTCGAGAACCCCTTGGTCGAAAACCTCCCAGGGGCGGATCTGTTGCTGGATCATGTTGTTGCGTGCTTGTTCGAGATTCATCTAAGCGGCTCCGTTCATTAGATTACACTAATACACAGAAACTGGGGAGTTTCGTATTCTAATGGAGTCGCTTCTGGCCGCACGATTGCAGGTGATGATTTTCCGTTAGGACCGGACGGATGTTGCTGCGATACCACCGAAAAATCATCGATACCTGCCATCCTTTGTGCAGCTTGGCGTAAGGCCTTGCCGTTGATCGCCGGCGGTTGCTTTCCGCTGATCTTTCCAGTAGCTTTGCGGCTTCCATCGCAGAGCCGGAAAATACACCGGCCAGGGTTTTAGAATGAATGCCAACGAAAAATTTCTCGCCGCCAATGCCCGGATAGATGATGCCACTATCCAGCCGTTACCTTCCTCGCACAAGATATATGTGACGGGCAGCCGCCCCGACATTCGAGTACCGATGCGTGAAATTTCGCAGTCTGTAACGCCGCAACATTCGGGCGATGAGATCAATCCACCTATTTGTGTGTACGACTGTTCGGGACCCTATACCGATCCGCAAGCCACCATCGACATCCGTAGCGGTCTGCAGTCTGTACGCGCAGCCTGGATTGCCGAGCGCAACGACAGTGAGGAACTGCCCGGCCATACCTCAGCCTTTGGCCGCGAACGTCTGTCAAGTGCCCTCGAAAATCCGCTCGAAGCGGAAAAGCGCTTCCAGTTAATGCGTCTGCCGCGCCGCGCCAAATCTGGCGGCAATGTCACGCAGATGCACTACGCACGCCGCGGTATCGTCACACCAGAGATGGAGTTTGTCGCCATTCGCGAGAATCAGAAACGCGAAGGTCTTTCCGAGCTGCTGTTGCGCCAGCATCCGGGCGAGTCGTTTGGTGCCGTAATTCCCCGGCTGATTACGCCGGAATTTGTCCGCGCTGAAGTTGCTGCTGGCCGCGCCATTATCCCAGCCAACATCAATCACCCGGAAGCCGAGCCGATGATCATCGGCCGCAATTTCCTCGTAAAGATCAACGCCAACATCGGCAATTCTGCGCTGGGTTCGAGCATCCGCGAGGAAGTTGAAAAAATGACCTGGTCGATTCGCTGGGGCGGCGATACGGTGATGGATTTGTCCACCGGCAAGAACATTCACGAGACGCGCGAATGGATCATTCGCAACAGCCCGGTACCGATCGGCACCGTGCCGATTTATCAGGCGCTGGAAAAGGTCAATGGCAAAGCCGAAGATCTGACCTGGGAAATCTTCCGCGATACGTTGATCGAGCAGGCTGAGCAGGGTGTCGACTATTTCACCATTCATGCCGGTGTGTTGCTACGGTACATTCCGCTGACGGCGAAGCGCATGACCGGCATCGTCTCGCGCGGCGGCTCGATCCTTGCTAAATGGTGTCTCGCGCATCACAAGGAAAATTTCCTCTACACACATTTCGAGGAAATCTGCGAAATCATGAAGGCCTACGACGTGGCCTTCAGTCTCGGTGACGGCCTGCGTCCCGGCTCGATCCACGATGCCAATGACGAAGCGCAACTCGGTGAACTGAAGACGCTCGGCGAATTGACACAAATCGCTTGGAAACACGATGTGCAGGTGATGATCGAAGGCCCAGGCCATGTGCCACTGCACATGATCAAGGAAAATATGGATCTTCAGCTGAAGCTGTGCCACGAAGCACCGTTTTACACGCTGGGTCCGCTGACTACCGACATCGCACCGGGCTACGACCACATCACCAGCGCCATCGGTGCGGCAATGATTGGCTGGTATGGCACGGCGATGCTCTGCTACGTTACACCCAAGGAACACCTCGGCCTGCCAGACAAGGACGATGTCAAGGATGGCATCATCGCCTACAAGATCGCCGCGCACGCCGCCGATCTGGCGAAGGGGCATCCCGGTGCGCAGATTCGCGACAACGCCCTGTCCAAGGCACGCTTCGAATTCCGCTGGGACGACCAGTTCAATCTCGGCCTTGATCCCGACAAGGCACGCGAATTCCACGATGAAACGCTGCCGCAGGAAGGTGCCAAGCTGGCGCACTTCTGTTCGATGTGTGGTCCGCATTTCTGTTCGATGAAAATCAGCCAGGATGTGCGTGATTTTGCCGCTGCACAGGGCATTCAGGAAACCGAGGCAATCACCAAAGGGATGGAGGAGAAAGCGATGGAATTCGTTCGGCAGGGCAGCGAAGTCTACAAAAGGCTCTGACGCCATGCTGCAAAAATATTCTGTACATGGCGACCCGACTAACACGGTCGACCTGCAGAATCCGCGTGCCGTCGCCGCTGCCATCGATGTCATCATGCGCCATCGCTTCGGCGACGATTACGGCAAGCCTTTGCTCGATACCGCAACCGAGCATCTGGCGCAAGCCTTTCGCGGTGAATACCCTGGGCTGTTGCGCTGTGACACGCATTATCACGATCTGCGCCACGCCCTTGATAGTGGCCTGGCAATGGCCCGCCTGATCGACGGGCAGAGCATGGTCACGTTACCGGATGCACCAGAATACGTCGATGCCGAACATGCGTTACTCGGTATTCTGCTTGCCCTTTATCACGATATCGGTCTGCTGCGACGCAGCGACGAGGGCCACATGCAAGGTGCGCAACTAACACCGATCCATGAAGTGCGCGGCGTCGAATTCATGCGCGATTATCTGAGTCGTACGACGCTTGCGCATCTGGCGGATAAGGCGGAACTGATCATGATCACCCGGCTCGTCTGGCACATGCCACCGGACATCCCGACGCTCGACCGGGCGATCGCCTGCATGCTTGGCACCGCCGATATCATCAGCCAGCTGGCGGATCGCTGCTATCTCGAAAAGTGTCGAGATTTCCTGTTCATTGAATTCAGCGCCATCGGCCTCGCCGGTTCACCGGATCTGCCTTATCCAGATCCGGAAACCCTGCTGAGAAAAACACCGAGTTTCTATACCGAGTTGCTCAGCCAGAGAATTCATAATGAATACTCCAATGCGGATCGTTTCATGAAGCTTCATTTCGGTGGCGAATGTCCCTACGAGGCCGCGATCAACCGCAACTTCCGTTTCCTTAGCGAATTACTGGTTGAAGAAGACCTCTCCAAGCTCAGCCGCCAGCCGGTGCGCGTGATCGACGCAAAACACTGATGCACTGCCGCCGGAATGCGGCACTGACCGACAGGAGCCGACGCCCAATGATCGCTATAATGGACGTTTTGCCTTCCCTGACGCATCATGGCTTTTGACCCAAAATCCCACTTGCTTGAACTGCTCGCCACCGCATTGGCCAGCGTTGCTCCAGAACATAATGCGACATCGATTTTTCTGGAGCGGCCGAAGCAGGCCGGTCATGGAGATTTCGCCAGCAATCTGGCGATGCAACTGGCACGCGCACTGAAATTAAATCCACGCGACATCGCCCA
>DAOLZE010000277.1:0-3487 GCA_035426125.1 Rhodocyclaceae bacterium | reverse complement strand
CGGCGTACTGGTCTCGTTCTGGATTCTCGCCGGTGTGATACTGGCAATCCGGGCGGCAGGAGAGTCCATTGGCTGGGGATTTCAACTGCAGTCACCAGGATTTGTCACGCTGCTCGCGATGCTGTTCATGGCTATGGCGCTAAATCTTTCCGGCGTGTTCGAGATCGGACTGGGACTCCAGACAGCAGCAGGCAACATTGAAATGGCCGGTTCGCGTGGTGAACTGCGTGACGCATTTCTTTCCGGTGCGTTGGCGACGATCGTCGCCACGCCCTGCACGGCGCCGATGATGGGTGCCGCCCTCGGATACACGCTCTCGCAGCCCGCGCATGTTGCATTCCTCGTATTTACCGCCATTGCAGTGGGTATGGCGACGCCGGTTCTTGCGTTGTCGTTTTCGCCCGCATTGCTGAAACGGATTCCAAGGCCTGGCGCCTGGATGAATACTTTCAAGCAACTGATGGCATTTCCGCTATTTGCCACGGTTGCCTGGCTTGCATGGGTGCTGGGTTCACAGACCGGCAATGACGGCATTGCAAAATTGCTGTTCGGCCTTGTTGCTATTGCCCTGGCCGCCTGGTCATACGGACACTGGCAGGCAGCACGCCCAAAGGTTGCGGTGATCCTGGCGGCAGTGATCGGTGCACTCGCGCTGTTCATCAGTTGGCCCGGTGCCCAATCGGTTTCCGGCAAAGGTGCCACCGCGAGCGCGGATTGGATCCCCTACTCCAGGCAGAAGCTCGCTGAATTACGCGCCCAGAGTCAGCCCGTTTTTATCGATTTCACCGCCACCTGGTGCATCACTTGCCAGGTAAACAAGCGCGTCGCGCTCAACGATGAGGGTGTGGTCAGGCGCTTCGGCGAACTGGAAATCGTGCGGATGAAGGCTGACTGGACTCTACAGGACCCTGAAATTACGCAGGCGTTGGCCGAGTTTGGACGAAATGGCGTACCACTGTATGTTTTCTATCCTCGCCAGGGACAGGCAAAGGTGCTGCCGGAAATTCTGACACCGTCATTGGTACTTGAAGCCATTTCGACATCATCACCAGCCTCCGCCAGTCCCCGTTGACGCATTGGCCCGCGCGGCCCGGTCGCGTTATCATCAGTATTCCCTTGTTCCCGCGTCACATTTCCGGCGTAAACCAGACAAATCGTGATTGCCCGCCCCGCTTCGTTGCTTCCTATCGGCGTACTCACGCTGCTTGTGGCGCTGACATTCTGGTTGTCGCGGTTTGTACAGCCTCCGGACTTCCGCGCTGACCGCAAGGCGTTGCACGAACCCGACCTGATCATCGAGAATTTTTCCGCCCAGCAACTCAACAGTGCCGGCGACATTCAATATGCCGTCAACGCGGCAAGAATGACCCATTTTGCCGATGATGACTCGTCTCACCTCGAAAAAGTGACCATGATTGCGACCAATTCCAATCAGCCGAACATGACAATCACGGCGCCGGAGGGAAAGCTCTTTCGCCGGGCCGACGGCTCCGATGAGGTTATGATGCAGGGAGGCGTATTGGTACAGACGGTGGCAACCGAGAAGTATCCGGCGCTAAAACTCACCACGCCAAAAATAGTCGTGCTGCCGGATACTCACCAGGCACTCTCGAACGACGGTGTCGTGCTGGAGAGCGCATCGGGTACGCTCAATGCCAGAAAATTCACCATGAACACCAAGACTCGCCGCATCGTGTTTGAAACCGTCGACATTGCCTATTTGCCCCGGAGCAATAAATGAGAGCAACAGCATTTTCAGGCCAGGTCGTGACGTTGATTCTTGCGCTTGCTCCATTCAGCGTAGCCGCTGAGAAGGCCGACCGGCAACAAACCCTGCGCATGTCATCAAAACAGTTTGTTCAGGAAGGCCCGCAGGATGCGAATACTCGCGTACTTGAGGGAGACGTCCTGATCACACAAGGATCAATGCGCATCACCGCTGAAAAAGCAATCGTCAAGGAAACGCCTGCCGGTGTTACAGCGGAATTGTTCGGCAGCAGCACAAGTCAGATTACGTTCCGGCAGAAGCGCGAAGGCACCAGTGACTTCATCGACGCTTCTGCAGATCGCGCAGAGTACGACGACAAGTCCGGAACGCTCAAGCTGTTCTCACGGGTTCGTTTCAAAAGCGGAAATGACGTCGCCGACAGTGAATTCATGCAATACAACTCGACCACCGAGAAGATGGAACTGCGCAACCAGATTCCTGGAGCAAAGCCGAAGACCGGTGCAGACGACGGACGTGTGGTTTTCGAGGTGCAGCCCCGTGCGGCCGACGGCAAGCCGGCGCCGGCAAAGAAAAATTGACTGCCGGAAACCCAATGAGTTCGACCGCAGAAGCAGATGCGCCCCCCGCCAGCCACGCGGCAACACGAAGCGTGTTGCGGGCGGAGGGACTGCGCAAGGCCTATGGTAAACGCGTTGTCGTCAGCGATGTCTCGCTAAGCGTTGAGAGTGGCGAAGTGGTGGGCTTGCTCGGGCCCAATGGCGCCGGCAAAACCACCTGCTTTTACATGATCGTCGGCCTGGTGCCCGCCGACGGCGGTTCCATCAAAATTGACGGCAAGGAAGTTTCCCGCCTGCCGATATATCGGCGCTCCAGACTGGGCCTTGCCTACTTGCCGCAAGAGGCTTCGATCTTTCGCAAGATGACGGTGGCGGAGAATATTCAGGCGGTACTCGAATTGCGCGATATTTCACCCGAAGAAATCTTGTCGCGACGCGACGCGCTGATGGACGAGTTGCACATTTCGCACTTGCGCAACAATCCTGCAATAAGCCTCTCGGGCGGCGAGCGCAGACGCGTTGAAATTGCGCGCGCTCTTGCCGTCGAGCCTCGTTTCGTTCTGCTCGACGAACCTTTTGCCGGCGTCGATCCTATCGCCGTCATCGACATCCAGGAAATCATCAGATTCCTGAAAAACCGGGGCATTGGAGTCCTGATTACGGACCACAACGTCCGTGAGACGCTGGGCATATGCGATCATGCCTACATCATCAATCAGGGAGCGGTACTGGCCTTCGGTAAGCCAGGGGAAATCATCTACAATGAAGACGTTCGCAAAGTCTACCTGGGAGAGAACTTCCGTCTCTAGCATTCACGGTGGCGCTGCATCTCCAGTATGAAACATAGCCTCCAGCTCAAACTCTCGCAGCACCTCACGCTGACGCCGCAATTGCAGCAGTCGATCAAGCTGTTGCAGCTATCGACGGTGGAGCTGAATCAGGAACTTGAGCGCTATCTGCTTGAGAATCCGTTGCTGGAAAGAATCGAACCCTCAGGATCGTCCGAAGGCGAATCCTCGTTCAACGGGGCCCAAACCAGTTTCCAGTCCGAGGGCGAGAGTGCGGGCGCCGAAAGCAACGGCAGTGCCCAGCTTTCAGAGGCAGACTTCGGTGATGATGACTCCGGCTTTTCCGCCGCATCAAGGCGACGCTCGGACGATGACGATGACAACAGCGATTTCAATCAACAACCTGCGGCAGA
>DAOLZE010000276.1:0-3496 GCA_035426125.1 Rhodocyclaceae bacterium | reverse complement strand
GTTCCAGCAGACGTGACGACAGATCAGCGCAAAAGCTGCGGTGAAGGTAAAGAACCAGTGGTAGCTAGTCATCGGCACGTTGTTCAGATATGGCAGAGTGGTCGGACTGTTGACGTCCCAGACCCACCATTCGCACATGGGACCGAGGTTGTCGAAGATCAGGTAGGCGAGGCCGCCAAAAAAACCAACGCCGACGGCCTCGATCAGCGGAGAAAAATCGAAGCGGCGTATGGTCATGTACACGTGGTAGATAAAGGCCGGATACAGTAGCGCGATGTACAGAGGCAGACGGTTGTAGAGGAACATGACAGAAAACTCGCCATGCCAGAAATTTTCCACCGTGTAATAAGAGGTGATGTCGCACAACAGGCCATACAGGAAACAGCCCAGCAGGGTCAGCAACGCGGAAGGACTGCCCTGTTTACGGTAGAAGCCGATGGCATGTATCAGCGCCAGCAGAAAGCCGGCAAGGACCATGAGTTCAATCGCCAAAAAACTCCAGTCCTTCAGCGCGCTGGGGGGATTGAAATAGATCAGCGCCTGAGTCGCATCGTGGTTCCGCATAGCGTAGGAAATTTGCTCGCGCATCATTGTTTCTCACCTCTTTCAGGGGGCATCAATAGTTTCGTCTGGTACAGCGTGGGCAAACACCAAAGCATGACAGAATGATACCCCTTAGGGTTTGTTGCGTGAGCATTGCCCAGCAGGCCTCGTAATGGGGCGAAAGCGGGCGCATTCAGGCATCCAATTCGGTATCGCAGCAGCCTCTACCCGGCGCTTGGATCAACCTTGCTGGAGTGAGGTGACGACCCGATGATTTTACCTTCATAAAGCATCTTGATTTGCATCGCAAGTGTGTATAATATTTTATACAATCAAACGCTATGGATGATGAAAAAGAGATCCGCTGGGTTGGATCTGCCTACGATGATCTGCTGGCATTTCCGCAAGATCCACGGAAGGAAGCAGGCTTCCAATTGGGCAAGGTCCAGGCCGGGCTTGAGCCGACCGACTGGAAGCCATTCGACGATGTGGGTGCTGGCACGAAAGAGATTCGCGTCAAGGACGCGAGCGGCATCCACCGCGTAATGTTCGTCGCCAAGTTCGAGGAAACCATCTACGTCCTGCATTGCTTCCAGAAGAAGACTCAGGTGACCAGCAAGCAGGACAAGGGCATTGCCGAGGCGCGCTACCGCGCCGAGGTCAACGCGAGAAAGGCACGAAAATGAAGATCGACACTGAAATCCGCCATGTGACGAAGCCGGGGGCGAACCTCTTCCTTGAACTGGGCTTCGCACCCGCTGAAGCCAGGCGTTTGCAGGCCGCCTCTCGCAAACAGATCAACGATACCCGGTTGCTGAAGCAGCAACTGATGGAAGAACTGTCCACCTGGATTGCCGAGCATCACCTGAAGCAAGCTGAAGCTGCCGAGATTTTGATGGTCTCGCGCCCACGCGTGTCCGACGTGGTGAACAAGAAAACGACCAAGTTCACCATCGATACACTGGTGGAGATGCTCAGTCGCATCGGCAAGCCTGTCAAGCTGGCCATCGGTTGACGCACCAAATGACGTGGAACAAGACACCGGTTAAAGATATTTTTGGATGTTGCGTAGACGTTGCGTAGACGTTGCCCAGCCGACGAAAACACATATCTTTGAGTACGGAAAACCGCGATCTGTCGCGGTGCCATCGGAAGCCTCTCCGATGACTTAAAATGCTGCTTCCGAATCCCGGCAGCAGAAACGCGAAGCGCATGGAAAATCAATTGTCCGGACCTCCCGGCGGCAGCGAGGGTCTGACGAAGCACACGCCGATGATGCAGCAGTACCTTGGTCTCAAGGCGCAGCATCCGGATATGCTTTTGTTCTATCGCATGGGGGACTTCTACGAGCTGTTTTTTAGTGACGCGGAAAAAGCCGCGCGGCTGCTCGACATCACATTGACCAAGCGCGGCCAGTCGGCCGGACAGCCGATTCCGATGGCGGGGATTCCCTATCATGCCGTCGAGCCCTATCTGGCGCGGCTGGTAAAACTTGGCGAAGCCGTGGCGATCTGTGAACAGATCGGCGATCCGGCAACCAGTAAAGGGCCGGTGGAGCGCGCCGTAACGCGCATTGTCACGCCCGGCACACTGACCGATGCGGCGCTGCTCGACGACAAGCAGGACTGTCTACTGCTGGCGCTCACTGTTGAAAAACATCGTGCCGGGCTGGCCTGGCTGAATCTCGCCAACGGTGATCTGCGCGCGCTGGAATGCGCAAGCGAAACACTGACGGCGCAATTCGAGCGCCTGCGTCCGGCGGAACTGCTGGTGCCGGATAGTCTCGGCGATGTATTCACATTACCCGATGCCCGCAATGCGGCGATCCGCAGATTACCCGACTGGCATTTCGACGCAGCCAGTGCAACGCGGCAACTGGCCGAACATTTCGGCACACGCGATCTCGGTGCCTTCCTGCCGGAGGGCTGCGATGGTCTGCCACTGGCACTGGCCGCTGCCGGCGCACTGTTTCAATATGCCAGATCAACCCAGCGGCAGGCCTTGCCGCATGTCACCGGTCTCAAGGTAGAAACTGCCGGCGAATTTCTGCGGCTCGATGCAGCGACGCGACGCAATCTGGAGATTACCGAAACCCTGCGCGGCGATGCTGCACCGACGCTGCTCTCGCTGCTCGACTGTTGCGCGACCAGCATGGGGGCACGCTGGTTGCGTCATTGTCTGCATCATCCGCTGGCCGAGCGCAGCCTGGCGATTCAGCGGCATCAGGCAGTCGCCGAGTTGATTAATGCCGAGCGCGCCGGACCACTGCGCACAGCGCTGCGCGAAATTGCCGACATCGAGCGCATCACTGCACGCATCGCGCTGAAGAGCGCCCGGCCACGCGATCTCTCGTCACTGCGCGACAGCCTTGCGGCCCTGCCCTCCCTGCATGGCACGCTCGCTGCTGCGCAGTCAACATTGCTGGTGCAAATTCACGCCGATCTGGCCGTTCCCGATGCACCACTCGACCTGCTGCGCCGGGCCTTGCGCGCCGAGCCGTCGACGCTGCTGCGCGAAGGCGGCGTGATCAACGACGGATACGACGCCACGCTCGACGAGCTGCGCGCCCTGCAAAACAACTGTGGCGAATTTCTTCTCGAACTCGAAGCGCGCGAAAAGGCACGCACCGGCATCACCAGCCTCAAGGTCGAATTCAACAAGGTGCATGGTTTCTACATCGAGGTCAGCCACGCCAACACGGCAAAAGTTCCCGACGATTACCGGCGCCGTCAGACGCTAAAGAATGCCGAGCGTTACATCACGCCGGAACTGAAGAGTTTTGAGGACAAGGCACTGTCGGCCAACGAACGCGCACTGGCACTGGAGAAGCAGCTCTACGATACGCTGCTCGATGCACTCGCTGCGCATCTCGGCGAATTTCAGCGTATCGCCCGCGCCGTGGCGCTGACCGACGGCCTCGCCGCTTTCGCCGATGCGGCGGCGCGACTCAATT
>DAOLZE010000275.1:0-3524 GCA_035426125.1 Rhodocyclaceae bacterium | reverse complement strand
CAGGCCATTCTCCTGCGGATCGAGGTAACTCACCTCGAAGCCGTGGCGCTCCAGTTCGCGCATGGTGTCGAGCACCGCCTTGTGTTCGGTGGACACCGTGATGAGATGCTTGCCCTTGCCCGAATAGAAGTGCGCCGCACCCTTGAGGGCAAGGTTGTTGGATTCAGTCGCGCCGGAAGTCCAGATGATGTCCTTGGCATCGGCACCGACCAGCGCCGCCACCTGCGCACGCGCTTCTTCGACGGCGGTATCCGCTTCCCAGCCGAAGGCATGCGAACGACTCGCCGGGTTGCCAAACTTTTCGGTGAGATAAGGAATCATTTTTTCCGCAACACGCGGATCGACCGGTGTCGTCGCCGAATAGTCGAGATAGATGGGCAGTTTGAGCATTTAAATTCTCCAGGTTCCGTTCTAACCAGCCAGCGCCGTCAAACGACGCAACTGGAACAGCATGTCGCCGAGGACGGCGAGAAAATCTGTGACTTGTTTTGCGGTATTGCCAGCGCCAAGGCTGATGCGTACAGCACCACGCGCCATATCTGGGACCACACCCATCGCCCGCAATACATGCGAGGGTTCGGGTTCGGCACTGGAACAGGCGGAACCGCTGGCTACAGCGAATCCGGCACGGTCAAGCTTGCCGACCAGCGTTTCGCCGTCAATGCCGGGCAAGGCGAAGAAAGTTGTATTGGACAGACGCTCCGTGCTTTCATTTTCACTTTTGCTTTTATCTTCAGCACGACCGAAAATCGTCGCGCCCTGCTGCACCAGCCCCGCTTCGAGCACGTCGCGCAGCGCAGCAAGTCGCGGCACCTCAACCAGCCGCTCGGCCAGCAGGCTGCACGCCCTGCCGAAGCCGACGATCGCTGCGAGGTTTTCGGTACCCGAGCGCAGACCACGCTCCTGACCACCGCCGGAAATCAGCGGGCGCAGTTCGACGCGTTTGTCGAGTACCAGCGCACCAGCACCGAGCGGACCGCCGATCTTGTGTGCAGAGATCGTCAGCGCATGCACGCCGGTCGCATTCAATGCACGAAAATCCAGCGGCAGCTTGCCGCAGGCCTGCACCGCGTCGCAGTGAAACCAGGAAGCGCCCGCAGCGCGCGCCTGCTCCGCCAAGGTAGAAATATCCTGAATGGCGCCGGTTTCATTATTGGCCAGCATCAGTGACAGCAGGCGCGGCTTGAGCTTCAACACATCCACATAATCATCACCGGCAATGCGGCCCAAGCCATCAACGGCGATTTCGCGCAGTTGCCAGCCCTGACGCTGCAAGTCTTGTGCTGTCTCGCGCACACTCGGATGCTCGATTGCGGAAATCGCCACGAGGGGTGTTGCAAGCTGTAGCGATGCAGATTGACGCATGCACGCCGCCGCGCCCTTCAAAAACAGATTGTTGGCCTCGCTGCCACCGCTTGTAAAGATCACCTCGGTTGGATGTGCGCCAACCGCAACCGCGACCTGCTGCCGCGCCTCGTCAATGGCCTTGCGCGCCTGCCGGCCATATTCATGTCGACTGGAGGCATTGCCAAAACGCTCGCGCAGATACGGCAGCATATCCTTGAGCACGCGCCAATCCAGCTGCGTCGTGGCGTTGTGGTCGAAATAGACGGGGGCGAACATGATGATTGAGTTGTCGAAAGTAGCGCGATGGACTCAGACGCTTGCCACGGCGATGGTGCGGCGCGACGGTGGCGTACGCGGCGTAATGCTGATATGCGATTCGCCATTGCCGACACGCTGCTGCTCAACCAGATCGGCCAGCGAAACTGAATTCAGGTACTCGATCATGCGCTCGGTCAGCGCAGTCCACAGGTTGTGTGTCATGCACGGCTGGTCGTCGTGACAATTCGCCTTGCCGCCACACATGGTGGCATCGAGCGGCTCGTCGACGGCCAGCACGATGTCGGACACGGAAACGTCGCCGAGTGGCCGGGCGATGCAGTAGCCGCCGCCTGGCCCGCGTACGCTATTGACCAGACCATGGCGGCGCAGCTTGCCGAAGAGTTGCTCAAGATAGGACAGGGATATCTTCTGGCGTTCGCTGATTCCCGCCAATGAGACCGGACCGCCTGCCTGGCGCAGCGCCAGATCAATCATCGCGGTCACTGCAAAGCGTCCTTTAGTCGTCAGTTTCATGGTCTACCTTTCACTGGAAATCATCGTTATCCAGTGCTCAGTATACAATCCCGACGATTTTAGTCAACTATCTTGCCCAGATAATTCGGATCGAACTTTTCTGCTGTTGCTGCCCCGTCATCTGCGTCATCTGCAAGCGAGACACCGGCCTGCATCAGGCGCTGCTGCAAATGTTCGATGCGCCGGTCGGTATCGACCGCGTGATCGAGCAGACCATGAATCGCCTTGGACAGCGGGTCGTCCTCGCCACCCGTCACCGCATAGGCGGAGAAGCCCATTTTCTCGGCCTTGGCTTCGCGTGCCTGATCGTGTGCGGACTCGATGATGCGTGCCGGAATGCCGACCGCAGTAGCGCCCGGCGGCACGTCACGCACCACCACGGCATTCGAACCAACACGTGCGCCCTCGCCGACAGTGATCGGGCCGAGCACCTTGGCACCAGCGCCGATCACCACGCCGCGCGCCAGCGTCGGATGGCGCTTGCCCCGGTTCCAGGAAGTGCCGCCCAGCGTGACACCGTGATACAGCGTGCAGTCGTCATGAATCTCGGCGGTCTCGCCAATCACCACACCCATCCCGTGATCGATGAAGACGCGGCGACCGATCATCGCACCGGGATGAATTTCAATGCCGGTCAGCCAGCGCGCACAGTGCGAAATCCAGCGCGCCAGCCAGCGGAAGCGCGCCGTCCACAACCAGTGCGCAAGCCGATGGCATAACAGCGCATGCACGCCCGGATAGCAGGTGAGCACTTCGAGAGTCGAACGGGCGGCGGGATCGCGTTCGAAGACGCAAGCGATGTCTTCACGCAGACGGCTGAACATGGGCGGACTCCAATATCTGAAACTGGAGGAATATAGAATTCCCCGTTGTTCCGGTCAACTTTTCCTGCGGATTTTCGGTTTCTCGATGGTCGTCAGAAAACCGCGCAGGATGCTGACCTCCTCATGTTCCAGGCGGGCGCGGGCAAACAGGCGGCGCAGGCGCGGCATCAGGCGCTTGGGCTGCGCCGGATCGAGAAAACCAGTTTCGATGGCAACGCGTTCGAGATGTGCATGCAGGCCTTCCACCTCTTCGCTCGTCGCTGGTGCGAAATCCGTAGGGCCTTGTGGTAACTCACCGGGGGAAGCGACGGCGAGACGCAATTCGTAGCACAGTAGTTGCACCGCCGCACCGAGATTCAGCGAGGAATATTCTGGATTCGTCGGGATCGTCAGCGCCAGATGACACAGCGCCAACTCCTCATTGGATAGCCCGGCGCTCTCGTTGCCAAACAGCAGCGCAACTTCGCACGTACCCTGCTGCGTGCCGGCCAGCAACTCGGCGGCACCATCGCGCGCCCAGCGAAAAGGCGCCGCCAGATCGCGTCGTCGTGCCGTCACACC
>DAOLZE010000274.1:0-3594 GCA_035426125.1 Rhodocyclaceae bacterium | reverse complement strand
ACCCCTTTCTTTTTGGCGGCCTGACGGCCGGCACTGGTCCTCTCCTTAATAAGGGCGCGTTCAAATTCGGCGATGCCGGCAAAAATGGTCAGGACCATCTTCCCGGAAGGGGAGGTCGTATCTGCCCAAGGCTCCGCAAGAGAGCGTAACCCAACGCCAGCCCGATTGAGCAGTTCTGAAATTTCCAGCAGGTCCTTGGTTGAACGCGCCAAGCGATCCAGCCGCGTCACCACCACCACATCCCCCTCGCGCAGGTGATCGAGCAGTTTGGTCAGTTCCGGCCGATGCCGCTGGGCGCCCGAGATTTTTTCTTCATAGATCCGTCGGCACTCTGCTGATCGAAGAGCGGATCGCTGGTGGTCGAGGTGTTGGTCATCGGTCGAGACGCGGGCATAGCCGATCTGCATGGCGGGGACTCTGGGCAAGTTGTCGCAAAAGTGTATCGTAATTATCTGGTTACGCACCATACTTTTGCGACATCCGAAACGCCGATTTGGCAAAGATCGCAAATTTGTCGCTTTACTTAGGATTTATGCGACAACAGGTGTTCTGTTGAAAACACGCTCTAGGTCGGCCTTCCCTTCCGGCGTGGCGGCCATAGCCTCTATTTCGGTGATCAGTCGCCGCCAAACGCGCTCCTGTGTCATCCCCTCCAATTGCGATACAGCAACCCCAGTGCCCTCGGACAGTCGTTGCAACAGCGGCGGACCGGCATCCTTGAAACGTCTCGCCTGGGCATCGGCTATCGGAATCCCCAGCGCATGCAGGCAAAAGGTCTCGTAGCGAAAGCCATAGCACCCGGCCAATCGTCGGACATAGGACTCCAGCGTTTCCCAGGAGTGCGGTTGCGGGTGCAGCGGCCAACGTTTCGGCATAAGCGGTGTTCCTCTAGCGCAACGTCCGCTCAATGGCGCGCCTACGCACGCTGGGTGGCAAGTACTCCGCCTGTGTGATCGCGGCCTCGCTGATTTTCTCATCCCCATTCCGCAGGGCGAAGTCAGCTGCGCGGGCCAAGAGCGTCGCCATTTCACCAATCGTGCCTTCTGAACGCCGCAAGATATGTTCAAGGGTTTGAGGCGTCGACAAATGGGACGCCTCACGCAGGGGGAGGACGGCTTCGAAGCTGGCCAGCAGCCGCGCCAGCTCTTCCCCGGCCTCCCACAACGGTAATACCAAGGGATGAAACCGGTTTTCCAGTTGATCGTCCGTACGGATCGCCAGATAAGCATCGCGGATGCCCAGGCACACTATCGGTATCCGCAGCTCATTGCCCAGATAGCGCAACACGTTCAGTAACTCACGCTGCCTCCGTGCCGTGGCGCCCAGCAAGTTATGCACTTCGTCAATGACCAGCATGCGCACACCTACCGTGTGCATCAAGCGCATGGTCAATATTTCGCGGACATCCTGGCGGCTATACAGGCCCACGGGCGCTCCCAGCGCGCCCAGGATCGCGGAGAACAGCCGACTGATGGCGGCCTCGGCCGGCATCTGGACCATAAGCACCGGCATCACCTCATGCTCGCGATTATCGGAGACGCATTGCGGATGAGCACGCCGGAACTTCTCGGCAATCATGGTCTTGCCGTTGTTGCTGTGGCCGACGATCAGCAGATTCTGGGGCCGGATTTTGCCCGGCTCCTCGACCAGCAGCCGTTCGAGTTGCGCCAATGCCTGATGAGCGCGCGGGTATCCAATCCAGCGCACCGTGCCCAGATGCGTGAGTCGCTCCGTGACAGGGCGCATGGCCAGTGCCTGCCAGTCCGGATGCAGATGACTGAGGTCTACCATGACTCAATATCCTCAAAAGGGTCAACCGATCCAAAATTCATCGAAGCTATCGGCGTTGATGGTTCCGCCCGGGGGGCCTCCGGCAAGAGCGAGGCACGTCTGGTCCGGTTCCGCCGGGCGCTGCGGGTCAGTTGTATGGCCTGACGTTCGATTTCCCGCATGTCGTCGATAGCGGCAAACAAACCGGCCTCGTTGACGGCGGCGCGCCGCTGCTGCCGTAAATGCTTTCGGGCAAGTTTGTGCTCCCACAGTGTGATCGACGGGCGGGTCAGTTCCCGATACGGCACTTCCAGATAGAGATCGTGCTCGGCATCCAGCACGAATATCCGGGATAAATCACGAGGGTCGCGGCGGATTACCAAGGGTCCCGGCCGGTCCCGGCGGACGATCCATGGCCGCAAGGCATTGCTGTAGTAGGTGATGTGATCCAGGGTAATGCCATCGCGTTGCAAGGAGCGGCGCACCACGGGCAAAAAATCAATCAGGAAGGCCTGCAGATCGCGCGGCGCCGGGATGGTCTCACCGGCAGCCATGAGCGCCTGATGGCCCCGCTCATATCGCTGCAAGGGGATTTCGTCGTTGATCCCCGCATGTTTCCGGATGTGGTAGTAACGGGTAATCGCAATGGCCAACCAGCGCTCCAGCTCCTCCAGCGTCAGGCAGGCTGTTTTGTCACTGTCATAGTCGCCACGCTCCTCGGGATTGGAAAAGGTGGTGCCGGGCAAGGCATGCACCAGCCGCATCATGGTGCCGATCACGCGCTCGATGACACCGCCAAAGTGTTTTTTCCCCGGCGGCCGCCATTCGATGGCGATGCCGTGTTGTTCGCAGCCCCTCTCAAAGGCGTCCGAATGGAACTCGCGGGCATTATCCACGCCGATGCGCTTCGGTTTACCCCTGATCGGCCACGTCGCTTCAATACCGCGTTGCTGCAGCCAAGCCGCCTTGTCGCTGGCGACCTGTGTCAGGCAGAGCCCCACGCTGGTGGCCGAAGGAGCCTCCAGGGATAGATGAAAGCCGGCCACACACCGGCTGAACACATCAATGGCCAAGGTAATCCAGGGACGACCAATTGGGGCGCGATCCACGGGGTCAACCAGGATCAAATCCACAAGGGTGTGATCCATTTGCAGCCATTCCATCGGAACCGCAGCCTCCGGCGTCGCGCCGATAATCGGCTTGGCTTGGGGAGTCTCTTCGCCGCGCCGCCGGCGCTCCGCAAGGGAAAGCGCTTTCAGACGCCGGCGAATGGTGCTGTCAGAAGGCGGCGTCAGATCAACCTTCAGGGATTGGGAGCGGATTTCACGGATGAGTTCGGCGGCTGACCGCTTCTGGCGGGTCAGATAAACCCGATGGATCAAGCGCTGGAGCAGACTCTCGCGGGAGGGACCCAACCGCCGCTGACCTCGACCACCTTTGGGGCCTTTCGGCAGTAGTGCGGTGAGTTCTCCGTTCTCGGCGCGCAGCTGCTGGATCAGCCGATAGATATGGCGTTCCGACAGGCCGAGCATGGCGGCGGCCTTTTGCGCCAGCCGTCTGGAGCATTGGGGATATGCCAGCAATGGACGCACGACCAGACTGCGGCGTTGGGCCTCGCGCCACATGGACTCCGGAATCTGGGAAAGGTCGGGCATGTCCAGCCCTCCGTGACTGCACCCTGCAGCCATCTCCAAGATTCAGTGTAGACCCCCGGCGTAGTGCTGACAGCAACTTTGACGATTCGCTGACACCAACTCTGAAAAATGACAGTGTCTGACGCCATGCTCACACCTCGCTTTGGTGCACACGAGTATTGAGCATAGT
>DAOLZE010000273.1:0-3597 GCA_035426125.1 Rhodocyclaceae bacterium | reverse complement strand
GAGAATCTTCCAGGTGACGGTGGACAGCGTGTTGCCGGAGTTGAGATACACATAGTAATTGTCGGCATCGAAGCCGGCCATTTGCCAGCCAGTCCCCGCTGTCAGCGTAGCATCCAGCTTCGTTTCACTCACCGACTGATTGCTGCCGATGTCCCATATCGTCAACCGGTTGTGGTCTTCAACAACGACTGATTTACTCGTCGAGACCACTACACGCGTGATCAGCGGGTCGGCATTCTGGCGCATGACAGCCGGTGCAGAATCCCAGAAGTCGACCTCGTTTCTGTACACCCAGCCCGCAGGTGTCTGTGTCGCAGGATTGCGCACCATGCCAAGCACAGCGCCGTTCAATGAAGTATCCAGCTGTGTCAGGTTCACGCCGCCAGAAGCGTCCAGTGTCACCATGGCCTGCCCGTCATCGCCGGTACCGCAAGTACCATCGGCGCCGCTGGTGGAAACGATATAGCGCGAACTGTCTGGTGCCGCATAATTATTGGCAACGACGGTAAATTGGCAAGCTACCGAACTCCCGGCTTTCCTGAGTCGCGTTGCCGGTGCCGTCCCGTCAGCCATCAACGGAACACGCCGTACGTCACCAGCAACGATATATAACAAGGATTGTGGCGTGACGTTGCTGACGGTTTGTGCAGAGACATTCACCGTACCGGAAAGCACCGTTCTGACATCGGCAACGGCCACCGCAGAAGACTCGATAACGAACTCGACACCGGTTCTGGCAGGATGCACCAGCGAAATTCCCAGCATTGGATTACTCACCGTGCCCTGCGCCCGGAGCGCCACAGCATAGGTTCCAGAGGACGGATACACGGGCGACACGGCTGAAGATTGTGCCGAACAGTTGCTCGCCGCATCACACGCCGACAAGGTATAGCTGTATGCGGTTAAATTGCTCAGGCCGGTATCGCTGTAACTCGTTACGTTGCCCAGGTTCGCAATCAACGCTCCATTACGGTAGACCATATAGCCAGTCACACCGACGTTATCCGTCGATGCCGTCCAGGAGAGATCGATCCGGGTTGCACTCACAGGTGTTGCGACAAGACCGGCAGGAACGGTTGGCGCCGTGGTGTCGGAGGCCGTTGCCGAAGATGTCGTTGCCGATGTCGTCGAAGATTGCATCGAACAATTGCTTGCAGCATCGCATGCCTCCACGGTGTAGCTGTATGCGGTCGAAGCGGCCAGACCGACATCGCCGTAGCTCGTGACATTACCCGGCGTCGCGATCAACGCTCCATTGCGATAAACCCTGTAGGCCGTAACGCCCACGCCATCTGTGGAAGCCCCCCAGGAAAGGTTGATCTGGGTCGCACCGGCGGAGATTGCCACCAGGCCAGCCGGAACAGTTGGCGCCGTGGTGTCGGCGACGCCTGGTGTTGATGGTGGCGTTGACGGTGTCGATGGTGTTGATGGTGGTGCTGTTGAGGATGTCGAGCTTCCACCGCCGCCACCACAACCGAGTAAAACCAGTGCACACCCCGTGCAGACTGCGTGACTCACCATCTTGTATAACGAATACATATTACCTCCAGATACGCAAAACGCCGGTCAAGCAATCAATGACACGACCTGTACGAATTACGGATAAATGAATCCTTGAAGTTTTTGTACAACATGCGGAAAAATCATGGCGGAAAGTATCATTCCCAACCTTTCCATGCAAATTATCTGCACGATTCTCAGTCCTGCCCTGCATGAAACGGTAATTCGATCAGCCGACCGTGCATCGCATAATAAATGCCCAGCCGCAACGGCAAGCCCTCGTCGGCGAACAGACCGGCATAGCGTTCAAGTTGCTCGCGATAGCGTTCAGCATTGGCACGCCAAACAACTTCATCACCCGCGATGTCGTCGAGACGTGCTGTCTTGTAATCGACGATCCAGCGCTGTCCTGCCTCGATAAAGCAGCGGTCGACAACGTGATTGGCGATTTTGTCGCTGCCATGCGCATGCACGACATTGCTTAGCGCCAGTTCGGCCGCGCTATCCTCATGCGGCATCAGCAGCCAGCGTCCGATAGTACTGGCGAGCGTTGTCTCCAGCGCAGCAGTAACGCGCGATGCGCCCTCCTTCGCCGCCGCCGCAGTGTGTCCCTGCCGCATCAGCCAGAAGCGCATCGCTGACTGTAGCGAGACAATGTGCGCAGCATCCCAGGCAGTGAGATCGCTGCCGGAAAGCATTTCAAGATAGCGATGCAGCAACGTGCCGATGCTGGCGGCTAATGAATCAACAGCAGCGTCATCACCCTCTCCGGTATCGGCATCCGGCATGGCGCTTCTCATCGTCATGCCCGGAACATCGGCTGACGAGTTCTGCAAAATCCCGCAGACTGCCGGCGTACCAACCCGCACCAGTTTCGGCACAAAGGCGGCCTCCGGCGATGCCGCCACCGTCACGGGAAGGCTGGCACATTCTGCCACCGCAGTGAAATCGCCAGCCACACTGCCCCAGAGCAGATCAAGAAAACTTCCGGCCGACGCTACGGGATCGCCCTCGGCATTGCGACGTGCCACACCAACGAGATACAGACGACGGATCGCCCGCGTCACCGCGACATACAGTACGCGGGTCTTCTCGTTTGTCGAGCGTTCGCGTTCGAGCAAGCGCAGATATTCGTAAGGCGTCGGCCAACCACTGCGGCCACGCTGACTGAACGGCGCAGCGACGAGCTGCTCGTCGAGACCCTCCAGCGCAACCTCCTCCCACAGCATCAATTCGTGATCGTCGGACGGCCCCTTGCGGTGCAGACCCGGCAGGATCACGGTATCGAATTCGAGGCCCTTCGACTTATGGATGGTCATGAATTGCAGCGAGCCATCGGCCAGCGCATCCGGTGCGGCATACAGATCCGCCAACTCCCGGTCGAGCCGGTCGGGATTGAAGCGTCCGGCGGCATCGAGTTCATCGAGCAGATCGAGAAATGCCTGCGCGTCGGCGATATCCGCTGTCCCGCCAAGACAAGCCGCACCGCCGAGCTTGAGCCAGACGCCCTCCACCCAGCGGCGCAGCCGCGCACGCCCCTGATGCGCAAAGGCCTCCGTCAGCACTGCACGAACATGCAAAAGACGCTGCTGGCCATCCGTCGACAAACGCGCCACAACCGCGTCGTCATTCATCAATTGCCAGACAGTCGCCGCATGGTCGTGTGCCGTCAGCGCATACAAATCGGCAAGGCATAAGCCGCACCAGGGTGCGCGCAAAATCGCCAGCCAGTTCACACGGTCAGCGCGGTGGTGCAGCGCGCGAGTCAGCGCCAGCAAATCCTGCACAGTCTGCCGCGCCGCCAACCGCTCGATCTCCACCGCGAGGAAAGATAATTCCGGTTGGCGCCTGCGAATTTGCGCCACCAGCGCATCGAGATGTTTGCGCGCACGCACCAGTACGGCGATTCGTCGTTGCGGATCGATGCTGCGCTCATGCGCAATAATCGCCAGCAAACGCTCCGCCTCCAGTGCATCGCGCGCATCACCAGACATGTCGCCCGGGATAACCAGCGCCTCGACACGCACCTCTGCGCCATCGAGCGGTTCGCGTGCAGCGACGAATTTTCGGTACTCAATGGCACCGGCGATTGCGTTG
>DAOLZE010000272.1:0-3611 GCA_035426125.1 Rhodocyclaceae bacterium | reverse complement strand
TTCAGGCTATCGCCGTCGCGCACGCCGAACTGAGCGTTCGTCAATCGCTCGATGGTGTAGCGGCGGATGCGCTCGGCCGAACTTCGCAAGGCCAAGGCACCAATAATGACCAAAGTGAGGCCGAAGGCAATGACGGCCATCAGGCCCCATGGTGTGACCCAATTGTCGAACAGACGGCTGCGCGCGACCAGTAACAGCACGCTCAGAATAAACGGATAGAGGACGATGTCGCTGACCACCTCGGTCATACGGGCGCTCAACATGAGGTCGACAAAAGTCTTGGCCTCCTCGCAGTCAGCACCGCAGAAGCGGCGCAAGGTCTTCTCATCCCAATCGCTGGGTTTGGCGTCCGCCCCGTTCCCAAATAAACGCCGCAGGAACAGTGTGCTCACCGCGACTCTTCCCAAGGTGGCGACAAGGACCAGCGATGTGACAACGAATGCAGCCGTGACGGTTACATGGTCCAGTGCGAGGCTGTCGGCGCCACGAGCCGGGGTAATTGGTGGATCCTGAGAAATCAGCACGAGCGCAACCAAAGCGTAGAGCACGGTCCCGATGGCAAGTCGCAATCCGAATACCGTCGGCGAAATCCACTTTTGGTAATCGGCCCATAGAACCTTCACATCCACCGAATCTTGGCCGGGGCTTTCGGACCAACTGGGGAAGATACAAACCCACAGCGCTTTTTTGGGGGGTGATGGCGATGAATCCTGCTTTAGGCAGAAGAACTCGTGGGCGATGCATGCTACCCCTCTGTTCAGGTGGTCGCGTTCATAAAAGAGAAATGCAACTCCGAGAATAACCACGGCCAGGCGAATGAACTCACTCGGCCAGATGCTGACGCCATCTAGCCACCGCAGCGGTTCCTCGCCCTCTTGGCCTGAGATCAAGACCACGTAACAGGCGTAGGCTGCCGTCAGCACCGCGCCGGCCAGCAGCGCCCGCCAGTGCTCCCTCACCACGCTGCGCAGGCACCAACTGAGCGCGAGCCCGAACATTAGCACTGCTACAAGCCCGGTTACCACGTGGACTGCGATCTGCAACCAGTGATTCCGTTTGTCCTGGAATTTCTTGCAGTCTTCCTCCTGTTCGCGTTCCCCCGTTGGATTCAGTTTCACAGGCAAGCCGTCGCCGATCTCGACGAGCCTCGGATTGTTCAACGCATCGGACTGGGCACACTCAAGTTTCTTAAGACTCTTCTTAAGACTCGCATCATTAGAATTGCTTGCCGCATCCATTAATGCCTGACTTGTGGCGACAAATGTGGCCGTCTGATACGTATCCCGAAACGGAGGGGGACCCCTATTCGCGTCCTCCCACCCTCCCGTTCTGCGCCTGAAAAATCTCAGGTCATAACCCGAGGCTACGACGAGATTTCGCGTCCACCGTAGTTGATCGTTCTCCAGGAAGCCCGCATCCAGGTCTGTGGTGGCAAAGACAGCCTGTGGCAGTCGCTCACGCAGGGCGTGGAGAATCGCCAGCTTGTCGTGGGTGTCGCTTCCCAGCACGACCACAGCGCGAATGGACCGGCCGGTGTGGTCCAGGCTGAACGGCCAGTACCTGCGATTCTTGCTTTGGAGGCGATCGTTTTGATTGCGGATGCGCGATGCTATGCGCAGGAGGTAGTCGAACTGGCTGTCCCCCTGCGTGCGCTCTTGCGGCGCCATCTTTTCTTTCGACGAGCCAAGTCCTGCGGACTCTGACGACTTCTTCGATTCTTCGACTTTATGCGATGTTTTTCCGTCGAGGCCGCGGAAGTAGCGGAAGATATGTAGATTCTGTGGCGGGCACTCCGGTGTACTCAAGGCCTTGAAAAATTCACTTTCCAGGCTGCGGCCATAGTTCGTGTCCGCTTCCACGACGATGGCAATGTGGTCGAGCTCTTCTTTGCTATCATCACACTTGGGCGCACCGCGTTTTGGAAGCAATTTCATGTCCCTGTTGCTAAACTCGTAAAGCAAGGTTGTCACTAGCTTCCGGTCATCGGGACTGAATCGCAATGCGTTGGACGAGTAAACCGGCGCGGTTGGGTCTGCCGTTGGAGTAGTCAGCCGCGGCGCCAGAAATTCGGCGCAATCGACCAAAACAGACGCTTTGCCCTTGAGACAGGGAGGCACCTTGCGGTCCGCCGGCCACAAATCGTCTGCCGTTGCCTGGCTGCCGGGCCCGATGATCTTGACCGTGATATCTTTGGCCGGGAGCACCATTGCGAACAAGTCTTGCAAGTTGTCATGCGCTCCGGGCGTGAAGGTTTCCTCGGTCAACCACAGCACGAAGACGTGGTCATACAGGCCGGCGCCTGCCTTGTCTGCTCTCCGATCCCAGCGCTCGAAGGGGATCAGATTGGGAAGGCCGGGTGACTGGGCTTTTGCGTTACCAATATTGAGGTAGCCGATGCCGCGACTATAGATAGGCTCATAACCCCTGTCGATTAGACTGGATAGAACAGCATATCGGTTGCGACGGCGACCTTCGGAATCGTCGGCATAGGGTCCGCCAAAGATCATGACCGGCAGGACCAGTATGCTTTCTCCGGGCTTGCTCTTTTTCAGGTATTTGATTTGCTCTTTGAGAAAATTCGGCTGGTGGCATTTGGCCGCCCGATCTCCGCATGCCGCACCGCTGTCCTTCCTAACGCCGGTGTTCTTGTTACCTTCCTGCTCCCGATCCGCTGCCTGTACTGCTTCCAGAGGGTCCTGCCAAAGCCGTGCCTCAACGTCCTGACCATAATGCGGTACGGTCAGCGCGCGCGGCTGCGAGATGGGGCGGTTGGACTGAAGGGGCTGATGCTCCACCAGCATGCCGCCGACGAAGAGCAGCAACGCAATGATTGGAGCGATGGGAATATTGCCGCCGCCGCTACTATCCTGGGCCATGGCTTACCTCCAAACACTCATTGGATCCGAAAGTGCATCACCGTCGGGCCCGACTATGTCTTGAGCAAGCCAAGAACTTTCGAATTTCGGGTGCCGTTCTCGGTAACAAAGACGTCGGAGCGGTTCTGGCTGCCATCCATCTGCGCCCTGACGTTTGCAAGCCTCGCACCGGGGCCAACCGTTCCATCGCCGCCTACTGATTCCTCAAAGGCTTGTACGAGGCGCTGGAATTGCGACAACTCAGACCACGACACGTCAGATGGGTACGACGATTTCATTAGCTTAGTCATATCCGTCAACCGGTTAGCCAAAGCCTACTCTCAGTCATTTGCATCGACATCATCCAAATGGATGATCTGCGACAGAGGTTGGTGGCACCAAGAAGTCGAACGACGGGTCTGTCCGAATACTTGTCGGTGAGCGGTCGGCAGGAACGGCTGCTTTACACAAAATTCCGGACACGCTCCCTTCTGAGAAATACCTCCTCAAGGCTATCCGTCTTATATGCCAGACGTGACAACGTGCCGGCCACCTTCTCCCGTGGCGTCATGAATGCCAACGGGTTACTATTGGGAGGTGCAAAAACGCCCCGAAATCAAGGCCGGACATGGAAAACGAACAACAGATCGGCGAGTACCGTGCCAACGATGGCGACGCCCTTGTCGGCGAGCTTTTCTCGGGAGTGATCGGGCCTAGCCAGCGAACTGAATCGAATGGACTGAATCGCCAATGATG
>DAOLZE010000271.1:0-3667 GCA_035426125.1 Rhodocyclaceae bacterium | reverse complement strand
TGCCGTTCTGTTGATGGTCTTGACCAGACGGCCGATTTCATCGTCGGCTGTGTAGCTGATCCGCGCATCCAGATCGCCGTTGGCGAAGCGATGCGACATTTCGATGATTTCCTTGAGTGGCTTGTAGAGTCGCCGACGGATGTACAGGTAGGTCCCGACGGCGATGCCCAGACCAAACAGGGCGGCCACCGGCACCAGGAAGCGCAGCCGTGCGCGCTCTTCGGCAAAATAGGGGAAGATGCTCTGCACGGCGCTTTCCGATGTGTCCAGAAGCGCGGCACTATGACGGTCGATCAGTTGCAGTTGTTCCTGCGCTTCCCGGCTTGACGGTGCCATGGAAAGCATGGCCTCTGCCGCAGCACGGGTTTGCTGCCATTCGTCTTTCAGGCGGAGGAGAATCTCGGCATCGCTTCCCTTGAGAAAAATGCCCTGATTCAGACCCGTCTGCTCGACAAAGAGTAATTCCTCTGCGAAGCGGGCGTTGAGTTTTGGCAGCAGTTCTCTGGCGGCGGTGTCGCTCTGTACGACGCGTTGTGCTGTCAGATTAATGCGCTGCGACAGCATCCGCAGATGGCCGGTTGCGTTGAGCAGACTGCCGTATTGTTCCTGGCGGTGCAGTTCATATTCGGCCGCTTTTGCTGCGAACAGACCGATGATGCCGAGCGTGATAAAAACCAGAACGATATCGCGGCTGATGCCTGGGCGCAAAGGTGTGTTGAGAGTCCTGCGCAGGCGGTTGTTCCAGGTGAGCGACAACGTTTTTGTCTTCATGTCAGAGATGCGCTTGTGCCGGGCTCACAGGCTGCGGATTGACGCTGCGGTACAGGCGTAGGTGTGTCGCCAGTGTGGGCGAAGTCAGCGCGATGAATCGACAGATTCGTCCGGGCAAAGTCAGGAGCGTAGGGTTGTACAAGATCCCCTCGAAATAATGATACTGACATCAATGCCGGCATCCGGCCGGGCATCTGGTGGTCAGCGGCGTCATTTATACCACAAGTCGGAGGCCCCCTGCGGCCCGTGTTGGTGTCACGGCCTGTTAATGTCATCCGCATTTTTACGGGTCAGCTTTGGCGTATCCGTAGCGTTCTGCTCAAGAAGGTTCCTCGATGGCGCTGCCAAGATTAGAATCTCGCCTCTACTTCCCGTCACGCCACGATATTTCACGATGTTTTCTCCAATCCGTCTGGTTACCCGCGTAGTGCAGCGTTTCAAGGCTGAACGCTGCGCCCAGGTGGCCGCCAGCCTGTCATTCAGCACCTTGTTGGGCCTGGTGCCGCTGATTGTGGTGAGCCTGGCACTGATGACCCACATGCCTTTTTCCGCAGGGGTGAGCGCGGCTCTGGAAAAATTTCTGCTCGCCAATCTGCTGCCGGAAAAGGCCGGAATCATCATTGCCCGATACCTTGGGCAGTTCGCCCACAAGGCTGAACGACTGACACTGATCGGCGGGCTCTGGCTGGCTGCGACGGCGCTGATCCAGATGCTGACTATCGAGCATGCCTTCAACGCCATCTGGCGTGTCAAGGCGACACGGCCGCTATTGCGGCGCATTTTCATGCATATGGTTGGCCTGCTGCTTGGTCCGTTGCTGTTCGGCGGCAGTCTCGGGGTAATTGGCTACATTGCCGGAATTTCGTTTGGTCTGGTTGATGAGCCGAAATGGCTGAATACATTTTTCTTCCGCTTTGTGCCGCTGACCTTGATGACGCTGCTGTTCGCTCTGCTGTATCACGCGGTGCCAAATCGTCATGTGTCCAAATGGCATGCCACGGCTGGCGGCCTGTTTGCTACGCTTGGTTTCAGCATGATGCAACGACTGTTTGGTTTGTACATTGCGAAATTTCCCACGTACACCATGATTTACGGTGCCTTTTCGGCGGTGCCGATCTTTTTGGTGTGGCTGTATCTGTCATGGAGCGTCGTATTGATTGGCGCCCTCATCGTTGCCGAGATTCCCGGGACGATGCATGCGCCGGGAAAATAAGTTGCGCGCAAAACTCCAGTAAAATGGCGCGGCTTTAATCACACACGCATAGGGCTGCCATGGATTCGCTGATTTCCACCAAACCGATCGACCCTGCCGAGCGCCTCATCGTTGCGCTGGATGTTGCCGATGCCGCTGCGGCGCGCGCCCTGGTCGATACGCTGGGCGACAGCGTGCGCTTTTACAAGATCGGTCTCGAACTGTTTATGGCCGGCGGCTATTTCGAATTGCTCGACGATCTGGTGCGACGTGGCAAGAAGGTCTTCGTCGATCTGAAGTTTTTTGATGTGCCGGAAACCGTGCGCTCGGCGGTACGCGCCTTGTCGGGTAGCGGTGCGACGTTCGCCACGGTGCATGGCAATCAGGCAATCATGGAGGCGGCGGCGAGCGACAAGGGCGATCTGAAGATACTCGCTGTTACCGTGCTGACCAGCCTCGACCGTGGCGATCTCGACGATCTCGGCTTCGCCTGCGATGTTGATAAACTGGTGCTGTCGCGGGCGCGTCGTGCGCTGGCCTGCGGGGTCGATGGCATTGTGTCCTCCGGCCTTGAGGCGCCGATGATCCGCCGCGAACTCGGTTCAAAGCTGCTGGTGGTGACGCCGGGGATCCGCCCGGTGGAGAACAAACCGGTGGATGACCAGAAGCGTACCGTTGATGTCGCTCAGGCGTTCCGCAACGGTGCCGATTACATCGTCGTCGGCCGGCCGATTCGCCAGGCTGCCGATCCGCGCGTCGCTGCGCAGGCCGTGCAGCAGACAATCGCCGAGGTATTTCGCTGAAATTCATCCTTTGTCCGTTTTTGATCGCAGGCGATTGATTCGGGCGGATTTTTCGCGTAAACTGCGCAGTTTTTCCGAATCCGGATTAAGAGGTATTTCAATGGTAGTCATCCGTCTTGCCCGCAGTGGCGCAAAGAAGCGTCCGTTTTACAACATGGTGGTAACCGATTCGCGCAATCGTCGCGATGGCCGCTTTGTCGAACGCATTGGTTTTTACAACCCGAAAGCCGCCGCCAACGAGCCCGGCCTGCGCGTCGATACGCAGCGCCTCGCCTACTGGCAAGGCACGGGCGCACAGATGTCGCCGACAGTTGCGCGTCTGGTCAAGCAACACGCTGCTGGCGCTGCTGCGCCGGTTGCCCAGGCCGCCTGAATTCCGGGAGCAGGGCCGCTGTGGTCGCCCCGGACATGATCGTCCTGGGGCGCATCGTTGGTCCCTATGGTTTGCGCGGTTGGGTCAAGGTACATCCCTTCGGCGACGATGTCGCCAGTCTTGGCGAAATGCGTCAGTGGTGGCTGGGTGTCGATGATCATGGCCGGAACTGGACGCCGTATGTGTTGCAGGAACTGAAACCGCACGTCAAGGAGTGGATCGTCAGGTTTGCGCAGGTCGACGATCGGAATGCGGCGGAAGCCATCGATGGTCTGTACGTCGCGGCGCCGCGCAGCGAATTGCCGAAAACTGCGGCGAACGAATATTACTGGGCCGATCTGATCGGTCTGGCAGTGGTGAATACGCAGGGCGAGTGTTTGGGCAAGGTGACCGAACTGCTATCCAGCGGTGCGCATGATGTCTTGTGCGTCGAACAGGACGATGGCGGGAACATCAGGAAGCGCTTGCTGCCCTTCGTGGCGCAGGTTGTAAAAAGCGTTGATTCCGCGAAGGCGACGATTTGCGTCG
>DAOLZE010000270.1:0-3668 GCA_035426125.1 Rhodocyclaceae bacterium | reverse complement strand
TCAGGCTGAGTACGTGCATTACCACTCGCCCGAACAACGGGCGATGCGGAGTGCACGAGCTGAAAGCGAACGCCTCACGGTTGTTCGTAACGCGCAAGTGTTGTTCAACGACGGCGATATCGCCGGTGCTCGCCAGGTGCTGTTCGATGGCGGGATCTCCGACGACGGCGTGGGTGAATATCTGCGCCTATGGCGTGACTAATGTGCTTTTTCAGTAGGGCTTGAAATACGACCGCTTGCGGTATATATTTTATATATACGTTATGGAGCCGTAACCATGTCAAATCTACTGTTGAAGTTTCGTGAAAAAGATTCGCCGCTCGGGGTTTCGAGAGAGACTTTGAAGGCGCTCGCTAAGGAGTTAGAAGTGGCCGAAACAATGGTCGTTCATCTGGCGCTTGCCAGTTATGCAAAAGACGTTCTGCCCGGCTACGAAGCCGATGATGGTGCGTTGTCGCAAACCGAGCTGGGGATGATTCGCGATCGTGCGCGTGGCGCATTGCCGAAGGGCAAAGCCATTAGCACGAAGTCGCTGATCTAACTGACCATCATGTGGTCCCCGCCAGAGCCTGGCGACATCGTCTGGTGTCGCTTTCCGGAGCGGGTGCGTGATGTTCCTGGTCCCAAGCCACGGCCTGCATTGGTGGTTACGGTCACCGAGCACGAAGATGGCTACGCTGTGAAGGTAGCCTATGGCACGTCGAAGAAGGTTAATCAGCTTGTTTCTGGCGAATTTGCCATTCGCAAGCTGGATAGTCTGCCGGCCTACACCTTGGCTGGCTTGTCTTTCGACACGAAGTTCAATCTTCGGGAAATGGTGGACTTGCCGTGGAACGATGAGTTCTTCGGTGTTCCGCCTCATCCAACGTATGGCCAAACGCCCAAGCTTGGCAGCTTGCATGCCTGTTTGATGAAGGCATTGACCAGTGCAGCACGCGCCGCACTGCGGTGATTTAAGCCGCAATACCTTGTAACTCGGCGCCGGTCCCCATTGGGGCTGGCCGCCTTTCCTCATTTACCCACTGCGGGACGTTTCCCGCAATGGGGATCGTTCCGCGTTCTTTGGAGAGCCCACCATGAACGTAGAACTCGACCGTATCATCGACAAAGTGAAGAAGTGCCTTGCCTTGTCGAAGTCGGACAATCCACACGAAGCCGCTGCAGCATTACGCCAGGCGCAAGCGCTCATGCGAAAACACGGGATCGACGAGGCTGGAATCGCAGCCTCTGAAATCAGTGCCGCCGACGTGGAGCACAAATCAGGAAACACTGCCCGCCCACCAGCATGGGAGACCATGTTGATGATGCTCGTTGGGACTGCATTTGGATGTAAGGGACTGTTTGTTCCTGCACCCAAGGTGAATGGTCGACGAGGTGCTGGCAGCTATCGCTACGTTGGAGTAACCGCCAACGCCACGATGGCCTCCCATACCTCGACCGTTCTGATGCGCTTATTGCGCGCAGCTCGCGTTGCGCATGTGAAGCAACTGAAATCCGAAGCGAGGCTTGAAGGCTGGAAACTCACGACAGCCGAGGAACGCTCAGCGGCTGATGCCTTTTGTCTGGGTTGGCTTACCGTCGTCCAGAAGCAGGTGACTGAATTTGCCAATCCACCCGAGATCGATCAAGCGATCCAGAAGCACCTCGTTGAGGTGACTGGCGGACGCGTAGCGCGATCGACCCCGGCCCGAATTGGCCAGGTAGATCAATCCTCGGTCTCTGAAGGCTGTAGAGCGGGTGGTGAGGTTCGGCTTTATCGGCCGGTCAACGCCGCCGGCGATCCGCAACGGGCTTTGCCTCAGCTTTGAAATCACCAATGCCTCGGAGGGGTTTAATCGCCCTCCAGGGCGAACCTCTCTGTGGCGCTTACCATGGAGAAAAAACGTATGACATCTGAAGCCTATACCGTTGGCGAGGTCGACGACCTTGGCGATGCACCATCGCACTGCAGTAACTGCGACTGGAAGGGGAAAGCCAGTGAGACCGGCAATATTGGTTCCTGTTGCCTGATGCCGGGGGATCCGTCTCCCGTTGGCCGGTGCCCGAGCTGCGATTCGCTGGCCTATGTTGATCAACGGCCAGTGCGTATTGTCATCGGCCTTGATGGCGGGATCATCCAGGGCGTTACCGCGAATGTACCCGTCGAATATCTGGTCTATGACTACGATATTGAGGGTAGCGACCAGGTGGCCACCAGGCCGGCGCTCGATGGTGGAGTGGTTGAGGTCTACGACGCCGGATCCTATCCGGCCGACGTGAATGCCGAAATCATCGAGACGATCTACAAAGCAGTCGCAGTCGCAGTCGCAGTCGCAGCTGGTAGCGAAAGCTGAAGTCTTCAGTAGTCCATTAACCGCCCGGAGGGTTCGCCCTCGGGCGACCCGTGGGCAACAAGGAGATGTTTATGAGCTATCAAGAGTTTGATGCGCGGCCGCAGTTTGAGCATGCGGTATTCGAGAACGGAAAACGGATGCCTTCTGTGTCCGGCAATCCTCTCTGGTCACGACCGGAACAACCGCCCGAAGTCGGCGAGATTGTCGAGGTTCGTATCAATTCGATCGGACTGGCCAGGGTAATCGGCTATTTCGTTCAGGACGGCTATCTTGGCTTGCTGGTGAAGCCGTTTGATCCCCCAGATTGGTACATTCGTCAGAACGGCTATTTCGCAACGGGCCATGTGTTCGGGGCAGAAATCACGACAGGTGACCACTTTTCTGAGCCGGTGCTGAAAGGACCGAATCAGGAACAATTGGCTGCTCTACAGCGATTTGCGACGGCCCATGGTCGATCTTGGAAATCAGAGCTGTCCAACGCCTGGTTCTCCGGTGCCGACGAGCGCGAGCAAGATTCAGCGTTGCTGCGGCAAGTGCGGAATCAGTTCGGCCCTGCCTGGCTGATGTCGAGGCGTAACCCAGTCAGGCCAAATAAGTGAGTATCTCAGTCACCCTTAACCGGGTTTGCAGCAGCGCCAGCTAATGGCGTCCTGAACAACCGTTCAACATTTCAACCCATGCGGGGCATGCCCGCTGGGGATGCTCCGCGCTTTTAATTGGAGTATCCAAATGCAAAAAACGGAATACAAATATATCGTCATGGGTTTTGGCCTTGGCGGCAACTCGGGCGATGGCATCGATTCCAAAGGGATGGTGTTCTCTTCATCCTGGTATTTGAAACCGGACCAGCTGCAGACTTACATCGACAATGGGCATTACCCAGCTGGTCAGATGAATGACTGCATCCTGATCGACAAGCGTGCAGCCCTTGAGGCAGATATGGCGCTGGCTTTTGATTCGCCCATGCTCGGCGTGAAACTTGCCGAAGGTGAGACCAGTCGCATGGTGGATATTCTGAAACACGACAGTGCAGCTTTGGTCATGTCGGCCGTCGGGGAGCACAACTCCACGGTGGCAGCACTTACGGCGAAGTCGCTCATTGATGAAACATTCATTGGCCTAGACAAGGTTGGACCAGCGGCCTACACAGCCTGGTGGCGTGCCAAAGGGGCGACCATCGGTTGTGTGATCGATGGTCAAGTTCGCTTGGAGTAGATCAGATGAATATTCTGCTTCAGGACGAGTTGAAGTACAGAGCCAGCATCGGACAAACACCGGTCACATTGGCAACCATTGAGGCGGCATTGATGGAGCTGGGCTATCAACTTGATCGAA
>DAOLZE010000269.1:0-3675 GCA_035426125.1 Rhodocyclaceae bacterium | reverse complement strand
GTGTTCTTCCACGGGGCGCGTGTAAAAAGCGTAGTGTGGATGCAACCCACACGCGACAATCTTCATTAGTGCGAGACGCGTGTGACGCCGCCGCCCGAGAGTACGCGCACACGTTCGCCGACATGAAATTGCTCGTCGGCTTCCTGTGTGATGGCGCTCATCGTGCCGTTGTCGAACTGAATGGTAATTTCGAGTCCGGGTTTCCTGCTGGCGCTTTCTTCGATCGCACGGCCGACAATTGCGCCACCCACCACACCGAGAATGGTACCAACCGCAGAGCCACGGTTGCCACCACCGATATTGCTGCCGGCGATGCCGCCGATTGCACCACCTGCCATCGCGCCGGTACCGGTTTTTGGTGCCTCGATGGTGACTTCGCGGACGCTTTCCACAACACCCATGCGTACAGCCATTTCCTGACGCGCCTGATGCGGCGTGTAACTGCTGCCCGATTGACTGGAAGCACAGCCGGAGAGGATTGCCATAGCGGCGACAAGTACTGCGCCAACCCTGAAAATTTTTCTGTGCATGAAATTCTCCTTACCAGAGTACATCACCAAAGACCGCGCGATACTGCGCGGCGATGTCGTCGCGCAGCGGTTTGTGGTTCTGTCCGCCGCGATGGGCAATCTTGATGGAGCCCATCAACGATGCCAGACGACAGGCTTTTTCCATATCCCAGCCCTGCGCAATGCCATACAACAGACCAGCCCGATAGGCGTCGCCGCAACCGGTCGGATCCACCAGCGATACCGGTTTGACGGCCGGTATAACAACATGCTTGCCCTCGGAATAAAGTGCCGAGCCATTGCCGCCGAGCGTGACAATCAACGCCTTGACCCTGCCCCCCAATTCTTCGAGCGACTGACCGGTACGTTCGCAGAGCTGTTTCGCCTCGTAGGAATTGACCGTGCAATAGTCGGCGAGTTCCAGAAATTGCAGCAGTTCATCGCCATTGAACATCGGCAGCCCCTGCCCCGGATCGAAGACAAAGGAAATGCCGGCTTCGTGAAATTCGCGTGCATGCTGCAGCATGCCGTCACGACCATCGGGCGAAATGATGCCCAGCGAAACGGTCTGTGCATCGCCGACGTGATTCAGGTGCGAGAAATTCATCGCTCCAGGGTGAAAGGCGGTGATCTGATTGTCGTCGAGATCGGTGGTGATAAACGCCTGCGCCGTGAAGCTATCGGGAATTTTTTGCACATGCCGCGCATCGAGACCGAGTTGCTGCAAGCGGTACATATAAGGGTCGCTGTCATTGCCAACCGCCGCCATGATCAGCGGAGCACCGCCGAGCAGCTTCAGCGAATAGGCAATGTTGCCGGCACAGCCGCCGAACTCGCGACGCATATCAGGCACGAGAAAAGAGACATTGAGAATATGAATCTGTTCGGGCAGGATATGGTTCCTGAACCGGTCAGGGAACACCATGATGGTGTCGTAGGCAATCGAACCGCAAATCAGTGTTTTCATGGCAGTAGAAGGTGCTGAATAATGCTTCGGATTATAGCAAGCCGGCGAGCCGGGCCATATTCAGAGCAACGCTTCGACCGCCTCATTCAAATCTTCCGGCTTGGTCGTCGGCGCATAGCGTTCCACCACCTTTCCGCTGCGGTCGACGAGGAACTTGGTGAAGTTCCACTTGATGCCTTCGGTGCTGAGCAGTCCGGGCTTTTCCGCCTTGAGGAACTGATATAGCGGATGGGTACTTTCACCGTTGACGTCGATCTTGGCGAACATCGGGAAGGACACGTTGAACTTCAGCGAGCAGAACTGTGCGATCTCCGCTTCGTCGCCGGGCTCCTGAGCGCCGAACTGGTTGCAGGGGAAACCAAGGACGACGAAACCACGCTCCCGGTATTTCTCGTAGAGCTTTTCCAGACCGTCATACTGCGGTGTGAAACCACATTTGCTGGCAGTGTTCACCACCAGCACCACCTTGCCGGAAAATTCATTCAGGCTCACCTCGCGACCGTCGATGGCTTTGGCACTGAAGTCGTAGAATTTTTTCATACATCCTCACTTGTGATATGGATTTTGTAACTGTCCGAATACCCGAAATTTGTTGCAAGCATCCATTACCCTACACTTGCTGGAGGTTTGATGATAGCCCTGTCGACCTGTGCTTGCAGCTACCGCAGCACCCATCGCAATCCCCGTCAATCTTCTATTGACATCAACCATGTCTGAAGTGAAAATCCACCGGGTTTTCCTCATTATTCTACTGAGATATTTCCGATGAAACTGCCGATCCGCACCCTGTCACTGACGACCGTTGCCACACTGATGCTGCTGGCCTGCGGCAAGCAGACAACGCCATCCGCCGCCTCTTCGGGCGCAGCTACACCGGCGCAGGCCGCAGTAGAAATCATCAGGATCGGTCATGTCGGTCCGCTGACTGGCAGCATCGCCCATCTCGGCAAGGACAACGAGAACGGCGCGCGGCTGGCGATCGAAGAGGCCAATGCACAAGGCGTCGAGATCGGCGGCCACAAGGTCAGCTTCGAACTGCTCGCCGAGGACGATCAGGCTGATCCAAAGGTCGGCACGACGGTGGCACAGAAGCTCATCGACGCGAAGATTGCCGGCATCGTCGGCCACCTGAATTCCGGTACGACGATTCCCGCCTCGGCGCTCTACGCGCAGGCCGGCATCCCGATGATCTCCGGCTCTGCGACCAATCCTAAGCTTACTGAACAGGGTTTCAAAACCGTGTTCCGCATCGTCGGCCGCGACGATCAGCAAGGTCCGGCGGTGGCAAATTATCTGCTGGCTGAGGTCAAGCCGAAAACAGTGGCACTGATCGACGATGCGACGGCCTACGGCGAAGGCCTCGCCAACGAAGTAGAGAAAACGCTGAAGGCGGCGGGTGTTCAGGTACTGCCGCGCGAAAAGGGCGACGACAAAACGGCCGACTGGAAAGCAGTGCTGACCAAGATCAAGGGCAAAAAACCCGACGCGGTGTTCTATGGCGGCATGGATGCCACTGCCGGCCCGCTGCTCAAGCAGGCGCGAGAACTCGGCATCCAGGTGCCATTTGCTTTCGGCGATGGCGGCTGTACCGACAAGATGGCCGAGCTCGCCGGCACGATGGCCGAAGGCATGCTGTGCTCGCAAGCCGGCATTCCGGTGCAGGCAGCCAATAAAAAATTTCTTGCTGCCTACAAGGCGCGTTTCAATATCGATCCGATTCTCTACGGCCCATTCACCTATGATGCGGCGAACCTGCTGATCGCGGCGATGCAAAAAGCTGGCTCCAGCGACCCGGCGAAATATCTGCCGGCCCTCGCCAGCATCAGTCTTGAAGGCGCTACCGGACATCTCGAGTTCGACGCCAAGGGCGACCGCAAGGACGCCGAGATGACGATCTTTACCGTGAAGGCCGGCAAGATCACGCCGCTGGCTATCGTCAAGTCGGGCAAGCTGATCAAGTACGAGGACTTTATCAAACCTGCCACAGCGCCGACCACACCCACGCTACCCGCCACGCCGGCTGACGGCAAGAAGTAAGGTCACGCAGCCGATCACGGCGCGACACACTTGGACATCCTGCTCCAGCAAATCATCAATGGCCTGACGCTGGGTAGCCTTTACGCCATCGTCGCACTCGGCTACACAATGGTGTACGGCATCATCCAGCTGATCAATTTTGCCCACGGCGAAGTGGTGATG
>DAOLZE010000268.1:0-3698 GCA_035426125.1 Rhodocyclaceae bacterium | reverse complement strand
ACCCTCTACAAGCAGGAATCGCCGTTCGCCGCGAAAAAGATCGGCGCCGCGCTGGTGGCGCGCAACATCGCCGACCACATCGAGCGCCTGCTGCTCGACAAGCCGCGCGACTGGCGCCCGTTGATCTACTGCTGGCGCGGCGGCCAGCGCAGCGGCGCTTTCACGCACATCCTGCGACAGATCGGCTGGGACGCGCGGCGCCTTGAAGGCGGCTACAAGTCATGGCGAAAGCATGTCGTTAGCCGACTTGCGATACTGCCGCAGGAATTTTCCTGGCACGTCATCAGCGGCACGACCGGCAGCGGCAAGAGCCACCTGATCGAAGCGCTTGCTGCGCAGGGCGCGCAAGTATTGCATCTGGAAAAACTTGCTGCGCACAAGGGCTCGGTGCTCGGTGACCTGCCCGATGCAGCGCAACCCTCACAAAAAATGTTCGAATCACGGCTATTCACCACCATGCAAACCTTCGATACGGCGCGGCCGGTATTCGTCGAAGCCGAAAGCCGGCGCATCGGCAGCGTGCAGCTCACCGACACCATGCTGACGATGATCCGCACCTCGCCTTGCCTGCGTATCGAGGCAAGTACGGCGGCACGCGTCGAATTTTTGCTGCGCGACTACGCCTATTTTCTTGCCGATCCGTGCTGGCTGATCGAACGGCTCAATCAGTTGCGTGGCCTGCAATCCAACCAGACAATTGACCGCTGGACGCAGTTGATCCACGCTGGCGAATTTCCCACGCTAGTCGCCGAACTGCTCGAACTGCATTACGACCCGCTCTACCGCCGTTCGCAAAACTGGACTCGGGTTGATAAGACGCCGATCCATGTCACCGACGATCTGTCGGTGGAAGGGATCGGGAAGATTGCAGACGAAATCATCATGGCGACAGGCGAAGTAGGCGTGGCACCCGTTCGCCCTGCCATGATTTAACGAACGGGCAGTCTGCTTCAAAAGTCGCAGTGCCATTTCCGGAGTGCCGCGTCATCCCCGCGAAATCGGGGGGCCATGGGTTCCCGCTTTCGCGGGAATGACATGCTCGGTGATTCCTATTCTTCGATTTCGTCGAAGTCTTCAGCGTCCTCGAACGCTTCCAACTCAGCCGCCAGCTTCGCCGATTTCGCCGCAGCGATGGCTGGAGCGAACTGTTTGAGCAGTGCGGCGACTTCTTCGGGTACGAGTTCCAGTGTCATGCCACGCTTGAGACGCGGCGACATGTGTACCGGGCCGTAGCGCACACGCATCAGCCTGCTGACAGTCACACCGACAGCTTCGAACATGCGCCGCACTTCGCGGTTACGCCCCTCTGAAATGGTCAGGTGATACCAGCGATTGATGCCTTCACCGCCACCGTCGACGAGGCGGCCGAAGTGCGCCATGCCATCTTCGAGTTCGATGCCACTGGTCAGCCGCTCCTTCTGCTCCAGACCGAGTTCACCAACCACGCGGACAGCATATTCGCGTTCGATGCCACTGCGCGGATGCATGAGGATATTTGCCAGCGTGCCGTCGTTGGTAAACAGCAGCAGTCCGCAGGAGTTGAAATCCAGACGACCGACGGCGATCCAGCGGCCACCACGGGTTTTCGGCAACTTATCGAACACGCTGGGACGCCCTTGCGGATCGCTGCGCGAGACGATCTCGCCTTCCGGCTTGTGATACAGCAGGACGCTCTGCCGGCGCTCGTCGGCAAAACGCAGACGGACGAGCTTGCCACTGACCTTGATCCGGTCCTGCGGGCCAATGCGCTGGCCGACATGTGCCGGCTCACCATTGACGCTGACGCGCCCGGCGGCGATCCACTCCTCCAACTCGCGACGTGAGCCGAAGCCGGCATCGGCGAGTGCTTTTTGTAATTTGATCGAGGCCTCGGCAACTTCCGGTGCTGTGCGGCGACGTCCTGCTGCCGGACGCGTTGCCGCACCGCCTCGCGCGGGTTTGCCGGACTCCGCAACGTGCACAGCAGGCTTATGCTTGCCCTCTGTTTCACGCGGCGTCCGGGATTCCTTGCGAGCTCCGGACGCAGTCGGCGAACCCGTCGGCGCACGGAACGGCGTGCTGCGCTGACTGGAACGGTGCGGGCGACTAGATTTGCTGCTGGGTTTGCTGGATTTCTTGCTGGGGGGCGACCTTGGGAATCTCCATATGCTCCATGGTTCGCTCGATTTCGGCGAGCGGCGGCAACTCGGCCAGGCTGCGCAGACCCAGATCGTCGAGGAATTTTTTGGTGGTGGCATACAACGCCGGGCGACCGGGTGCATCGCGATGACCGACGGCATCGATCCAGTCGCGCGCTTCGAGCGTCTTGAGAATGTTCGGCGACACCGCAACGCCGCGAATCTCCTCGATGTCGCCGCGTGTCACTGGCTGACGGTAGGCGATGATAGCGAGGGTTTCCATGACGGCGCGTGAATACTTCGGCGGCTTTTCGTTCTTTAACCGGTCGAGATAGGGCTGGATTTCCGGGCGTGTCTGGAAGCGCCAGCCGCTGGCCAGCTGCGCCAGTTCGATGCCGCGCTGCGACCAGTCGCCACGCAGATCAGCGAGCAGTGTACGCAGCGTGTCGTCATCGAAATTGTCATCGAACAAGCGTTTCAGTTCGGACAACGGCAGCGGCTCGGCCGCAGTCAGCAGCGCGGCTTCGAGCACGCGCTTGTAATCTTCAGGCGTGTAGAGTGTCGGTGTTGGCATTGGCAAGTTTCACATAGATGGGAGCGAGCGCCTCGCTCTGGGAAATTTCGATCAGCGTCTCGCGCACCAGTTCGAGCATGGCGAGAAAGTTGACCACCAAACCGGGAATCCCGGCAGCGACATCAAACAATTTTTCGAAGGATACATAACTGCCACCCTGCAGGCGGCGCAGGATCAGCGTCATGTGTTCGCGCACGGAAAGTTCGTCGCGCTTGATCTTGTGATGCTGCATGACGCTGGCCTGCTTGAGTAGCGCCAGCCACGCCGTTTGCAAGTCCTGCAAACTGACTTCTGGCTGTCGTTCGGCAACCTTGTCGGCAATCCATACGGTGATCCATTCGTAATCGCGCTCGGCCTGCGGCATGGCATCAAGCCTGACGGCAGCAGCCTTCATCTGCTCGTATTCAAGCAGGCGCCGCACCAGCTCGGCGCGTGGATCTTCCGGCTCGCCGGTATCGGGGCGCGGCGGACGCGGCAGCAACATGCGCGACTTGATCTCGATAAGCATCGCTGCCATCAGCAGATATTCTGCGGCGAGTTCCAGATTGCGCTTATGCATCGCTTCGACATAGATCAGATACTGGGATGTCAGCGGTGCCATGGCAATGTCGAGGACACTGATGTTAGCTTTGCGAATCAGGTACAGCAGCAGGTCGAGCGGCCCTTCAAAAGAATCAAGGATAATTTCCAACGCATCCGGCGGAATGTAAAGATCCTTCGGCATGACCAGCATCGGCTCGCCGTAAACGCGTGGCTGATGCAACGGATGCGGGGAATGTGACGAATCACCCGCAATTGCTCCGGCACTGTCGACACTGGCGACATCCTCTTCAGGCGGCGCAATGGCCACTTCAGCGCTGGAGTGCGTGTCGTGCAACTCGCTCATGAATAATCCAGCCCCATCGCCTCGCGCACGTCGCGCATGGTTTCCTGCGCCAGCTTGCGCGCCTTCTCGCAGCCGTCGGCGATGATGTTGCGTACCAGTTGCGGATCGTCGAGGTAAGGCT
>DAOLZE010000267.1:0-3701 GCA_035426125.1 Rhodocyclaceae bacterium | reverse complement strand
CCTGCTGAACAGTCACCTGAATGACCGCATGACTCTGAAACCTGCCGGAAAGCCTACCCCAGCAATTCGGCCTCAACGGTCATTCGGGGGTAGCCGATTGAGCGACGGCTCAACGTTGGTTTGCCGCCGGTCAATTACGCCAGGTGGGAAAACTCAGGCCTGACGAATCTGAGCGGCAGCTTTTCGATTTCCGCGACTCACAAGTTGTGCCCAATGCTGCCGCTGGCAAAAAATAGAAGCAGCCCTTCATCAATGGATCGCTCAAATAAATAGCTGCCGTTCACGACCAACAAATCCTATTTCTCGCCTGAATGACAGAAATGGCCCGCTATACCGTCCCCCTCTGAACTTATTTAACCGTCATTGGTCTCTCTTGGTGCGTGATGGAGGCGGCGATAACGCAGGAACGGCTCCGGTCGTAAAACCTATTCCCGGCGTAGTCCTTGGCCGGCGCCTTGTGTTCTTGTTGGCAAGCAACGTATCGAGTTGTGACGGAGGTGCCCATGCAAGGGCCGACGCAGCTGCTTCATCAACTCAAGACTGCCTTCCTGGCCAGACTCGGAAGGCTCGGCGTACGCGAGCGCTGGAATGCATTAAGCCAGCTCAACCAGAACTGGCTGATCAATATCGCGATTGGTGTTGCGATTGAAATCCTGGTGCACGCCATGCATCCGGTCGCAGTAGAGAACTGGGCGATGGACCGTATGATGCGGATACATGCCTTGGTCGACCCTGCGCCCATGAAAGGACGAACGCCACCAGCTCAGGTCTTTGTGGACGTCGATGACGCCACATGGCGAGGTAAGGAGTGGGGTGGTGGCGAACCCGAGCGCGCCCCTCGCGAGCCGATGTTCAAGTTGATTGAGACGGCATTCAACCACGGCAGCACACAGGTGGTCCTCGACATACTGGTCGAAGGCGATCACAGTGCCCGTCCGCAATATCTTGAGGATGACCGCAAATTCGCCGATGGGCTGAGGGGGCTGCTGACAAATGAGCATTTTGGCGCCGACAAGCAATTGGTGCTGGTGCGCTCGGTACGCCATCCGCTGCCGCAACTTGCTCTTGACGAAGGAAACACACCGAAGGTGCTGCCATATCCCGCCTTGAGCGAGATTCGCGAGTCACCGTTGGTGGACGAAATTGTCAGGCAATCGAACGGACGTATCGTGGTGGCCGCTCCGTACTTCGCGTATTCCTCGGACCGACTGTTGCGCAACTGGAAGCTGTTCAAGGTCGTATGTCAGCGTAACTGGCGGGGGGGTGATGGCACCGTGCGCATTTTGCCGTCGGTTCAATTGCTGGTAGCGACAAGGAGCATCGGCTTGCCCGCAGCCAAAATGCCACGGCAGCCATGCGAGGGCTGCACCCCGTTTCCTTCGCAAGAGCTTGGCACACTGTCCGGGGCCGTTGAACTGGATCGTCGGTTAGCTGCGACCAACGAACAGGAGCATGACGTATCCGTGCGCTACTGGAAAGAACTTCGCTCTGCGGTATTGAGCGAGACAGGCAGGGATCTCGGTGAAGCCACATTCAATGCCGACGCGTTAGGCAATAGAGTCGTGTTTCGGAGGGGCGCCGACTTTCGAACTGACCGATACTTCGTCCAGGTCCCTGCTCGCCAGTTGCTCCAGGGGGATGCCGACGAAGCGCGACTTACCAGCCTGTTCGCCGGACGTGTGACTGTCATTGGGCAGTCATTCGCTGAGGCTGGCGATCAACACTACACGCCCATGGGCCTGTTGCCCGGCTCAGTGGTCTTGCTCAACGCCATAGATTCTATGGTGCGCTACCCATTGGTTCAAAAGCCCAGTGGCTTGATAACCCTGCCTTTAGCGCTGCTGCTGATTTTATTTGTGGGTTATGTATTTGCGCGCTGGAATTCTGCATGGGGCCCCTTGATATGTACAGCCATCGGGGTACCGATGGTGGCCGCGCTCAGTTTCTATCTGTTCACCTACGGCGTGTGGCTGGACTTCGCGTTGCCAGTGATTGGCATCCTAGTTCATCGCGAGTACAAAATCTTCGAAGAACGTCGGGAACTCTATGCGCTGGAGCGCTTGGCGGATGTTCGCCACCCGCACTGATACTTATCAACCCACTCATTGAAGGGAGTCATAATGAAGAACCCATTAACATCCTCAAGCTGTCGAGCATGGCTACAGGCTATCGCCCTGTCGGGTTCTTTCGCGTCCATAAGCGCGCAGGCGGAAGTTGCCGTAGCAGGCTGGGTTGAGAAGCCAAGTTTCAGCGCCTTCAAGATTGTGCGTGGCGGCGTCGATCTCCCCGCCGGCAATGCTGACCTGCAAGCCTGCGACATCGTCGTGTTGCGCGATCCAAAGGCAACGGTTCGCATCATGCTGGCCAACTATCAAAGGGTGCAGTTGGACGCCAGTGTCTCTGAAAGGCGTATCAAGGTGCCCTGCGGCGAGAAAGCACGTTGGTCTGACAAGCCACTGGCTGTCTTGCGCATCATTGCTGGACTAGCCACGGCGCCGGCGACGAACTCCGAGTCATCCGAAAGAGCGCTGGCAACACGCGGCGCAGAGATGTCGCCACAGCTTTCTGTGCCTGCTCTGGGCAACTACAACCCGATGCTGGTCGCAGGGGAGCGTTCTCTCTACGTTACCTGGGCCGGTGGCGTGGCCCCGTATACCGTGAAGCTGGCACCCTATGGCGGTGGCGTGGCCGTTGTGGAAGAACGCAACATTGATGCCAAGGCGGTGCGCCTGCCCAAAGTGCACCTGAAGCCAGGCCGGTATGTACTAGAGGTTCTCGGCGGCGACAAATTTGGCATCAAGGACGACGCCATTGCAGTCGTTGACGCCTCGAAGCTTCCCGAGCCTCCCAGGGCACTGATCGACGCCAGATTACCGAAAGCCGATCATGACCTGCTTTATGCCTACTACCTTGAGGGCTGGGGCAACGGAGAGTGGACGCTAGAAGCACTGCAGCGCGCTGCGGCCATCAGCCCGACTACGCCTGCAGCGCGGGACTGGCTTAGGGGTCGCTTTTCACAAGAGGGCACGGTGCCTTGAAGTCAGACTTCTTCGTAAGGCAATCGCATGAAGGTCAAATGAAGCCGAACAATAGAGCGCGGCATTGATCGGAATTTGCGGCGATAAGCCTGCTACGTCAGCAATGTGGTTGCTGACGGTGGCAGTACCGACCCGCTGAATTCCAGCTTAAAGAGTCTGAACAGAAGGGGCGGGTACTTGCCCAAGCCTTTGTAGTTAGGTCTATATCACTCAAAATTTCAGGAGCAGGCCTTTGAGATCGATTTTCGGTGCGTTTGATTTGGAGTTGGATTCCGCCACCAGGCACTGAGTCCGGACGAATAAACACTCTGGCTGGCTGCACCGTTCAAACTTTCGCGATGGACCACCGCTGCTAGACACAACATGGAGCTCCATCATGTGGATTCGGCACTTCGTCAATTTTCCAGTCGCTGCGTTGCTGTGGTTTGCACAGACTTCGGTCAACGCGATTCCGCAAGAGATTAGGCAGTCCGAAAGGAGTCCGCGCCTGGTCGTGCAGAGTGGTCACGCCGGAATCCCCAGCATGACGATTTCGCCGGGTGGCCATTTTGCCGCGACTGTCGACGTGTCCAGCGGCAGAGGTTCGTTGAAAATATGGAACTTGGTACAGGGTCGATTGATCTGCGATATGCCGATGGCGACGCCCGAGGCGACTGTTGCTCA
>DAOLZE010000266.1:0-3701 GCA_035426125.1 Rhodocyclaceae bacterium | reverse complement strand
CATCTCGCCCTTCTACCCAATTAATCAAAATTGCACTTCGAACTTGAACTCGCGTGGTATGTGGGAACCTTTTGTGAGAAGGGAGACCTTAGCTTGATACAGTACTTTCAATCTGGTGAAGCCGATATTCCGATCACGGTCGACATCTAGGATGGCTGCGACTGGCTAATGAATCCGGTCGAGCATGTTGACGTCGCGCCTCTTGAGGGAAATGATATGCATGAAAACGAGGTGGTGTGATTCATGAAGTCGTCTTGTTTGTCAGCAACACTGGCAAAGATATGGCAGTACTGTCGTTCACGACTTCAAATCACCGGAATCAGAAATAACATCAAGGCTTTTGTCATTACTGGTGTCCGGCAATTGAGTTAAAAATTCCTGGATGGATGTAATGTCTGTCCACCGACCTGGAGGTCGGACGAATCGAAGTATTTGTCAATAGCGATTCGTCTGTCCTGCTCGTTGCCGCCAAGGTCGATCATCCTCAACAGGAGGTACTATGAAAACCACGCAGCAACTCCACGAATTTGGTCAAAGCCTGTGGCTTGACAATATCACCCGCAAACTGCTGACGAGCGGTACGTTGGCCAGCTACATTTCCGACTTGTCGATCACGGGGCTGACTTCAAACCCGACGATTTTTGAGCATGCCGTTGCCAATGGCAATTTCTACGATGAGGCGATTGGCAATCTGGTGCGTCAGGAAAAATCCGGCGAAGAGTTGCTCTTCGCGTTGATGCTGGAAGACCTGACCCAGGCCGCCGACTTGTTCCGGCCGATCCATGACGCGACCAACGGCGTCGACGGCTGGGCCTCGCTTGAGGTATCGCCGTTCCTTGCTGCCGATACCGCGAAAACGATTCATGCTGCGGCGCGGCTGCATGCCGCCGCAGCGCGACCGAATCTTTTTATCAAGATTCCCGGAACGCCGGCGGGCATTCCGGCAATCGAGGAATCGATCTTCGCCGGTGTGCCGATCAACGTCACGCTGCTGTTCTCGCGCGAACAATATGTCGCCGCCGCCGAGGCCTACCTGCGTGGTATCGAACGGCGCATTGCCGCCGGCCTCGATCCGCAGGTTGAATCGGTCGCCTCGCTCTTCGTCAGCCGCTGGGACGTTGCCGTCAGGGAAGAGATTTCGCCGCAGTACCACAATCGCCTCGGCATTGCGATTGCGATGCGCACTTACAAGGCATACCGCGATCTGCTGGCTTCGGCACGTTGGCAAAAGCTTGCGCAGGCGGGTGCACATCCGCAGCGGCTGCTCTGGGCCAGCACCGGCACCAAGGACCCTGCCGCGTCCGACACGCTCTACATCGATGCACTCATGGCACCCGACACGATCAATACCCTGCCAGAAAAGACACTGTTTGCATTCGCCGAGCATGGCAAGATCAATGCAATGTTGCCGGTTGATGGTGGCTACGCCGAGGCAGTCATCGAAGAGTTCAGACGCGAAGACGTCGACGACGAAGTGCTGGCAGTGCGGCTTCAGCACGAAGGTGTCGATGCCTTCGTGAAGTCATGGAGCGCATTGTTGTCACGTATCGAAGAAAAGAGTTTGCAGTTCGCCTGAAGGAGAACTCACCCCGTTGAGTCCAGCGGAACCGGGCCGGTATCTGCCCCGGCACTGCCGCCGACTCAAGTTCAAGCTCAAGCGAGGACAATCATGACAAATAACACAGGCAACGCCCGGCTCGACCAGCTATGCATCAATACGCTTCGCACGCTTTCCATCGATGCTGTCGAGAAGGCACAATCCGGTCATCCCGGTACTCCGATGGGCGCGGCGCCGACACTCTACTGTTTGTGGCAGGGTTTTCTGCGCTATGACCCGGAGAATCCCGACTGGCCAAACCGTGATCGCTTTGTTCTCTCGATTGGACACGCCTCGGCGTTGCTCTACAGCCTGCTCTATTTGTGTGGCGTCAAGGGGAAGAATCCAACCTACCCGCAGGCCAATGGACTTGCGGTGACGCTCGATGACCTCAAGAGCTTTCGCCAGGCAGACAGTCGTTGCACGGGTCACCCGGAGCACGGTTGGACTTCCGGTGTGGAGACGACCACGGGGCCGCTCGGACAAGGGCTTGCAACCAGTGTCGGCATGGCAATCGCGGAACGCTGGCTGGCAGCCAATTACAACCGCCCCGGCTACAACCTGTTCGATCACAATGTGTATTCGCTGTGTGGCGATGGCGACATGATGGAAGGCATCAGCAGTGAGGCGGCGTCTCTAGCTGGTCACCTCAAGCTTGCCAACCTCTGCTGGATTTACGATGACAACAGCATCACAATCGAAGGCTCGACGCGCATTGCTTTTACGGAAGATGTGGCGGCCCGCTTTCATGGCTATGGCTGGAATGTTGTTCATGTCGATGATGCCAACGATCTGGACAGACTGACCGACGGCTACCAGACTTTTCTGGAGACGCATGATCGTCCTACCCTGATGATCGTTCGGAGCCACATCGGCTATGGTGCCCCACACAAGCATGACAGCCGGGAAGCCCATGGTGAGCCGCTGGGCAACGCGGAGGTACGTCTGGCGAAGGAGTATTACGGCTGTAATCCGGATGTGCAATTTTTCGTACCCGAAGGCGTCCAGGCACATTTCAGCAAGTGCTTTGGCAAACGTGGCGCAACGGCCCACGCGGACTGGCAAGAACAATTTGCGGCGTATCGAAATCAGTACCCGGATCTCGCCGAGCAGATCGAGCAAATGCAGCGCCGCGATTTGCCTGAAGGCTGGGACAATGCGCTGCCAAGCTTTCCGGTCGATGCAAAAGGCATGGCCACTCGCGAATCGTCAGGCAAGGTGCTCAATGCCATCGCCCGGAATATGCCCTGGCTGCTGGGCGGCGCGGCGGACCTGGCGCCATCGACCAAGACTCAGCTGAACGGTGAATCTGCCGGTGATTTCCAGGCGCCGAGCGAGGAGGGGGTTGAGGAGGGTGGTTACCTTGGTCGCAACCTCCACTTCGGCATTCGCGAGCATGCGATGTGTGCCATCGGCAGCGGCATGAGTCTGTCGAAAGTGCGGCCCTTCGTTGCGAGTTTCCTGATATTCACCGACTACTGTCGCGCATCACTCAGACTCAGTGCGATGATGCAACTGCCGCTGATCTCCATCTGGACGCATGATTCGGTCAGCCTGGGTGAAGACGGACCGACTCACCAGCCTGTCGAGCAACTCGCCTCGTTGCGGGCCATGCCAGGTATGTTGGTGCTGCGGCCGGCCGATGCAAACGAAGTCGTGGAAGCCTGGCGGGTCATTATGCAACTCAAGGATGCACCGGTTTGCCTGGTGCTGACGCGGCAGGCGGTACCAACTTTTGATCGTACGAAATACGCCAGCGCCAGCGGTGTGGCGCTGGGCGCCTATATCCTGGCCGATGCCCCGGATGGCAAACCCGATGTCCTGTTGCTGGCGACCGGTAGCGAAGTTTCGCTGTGTGTGACCGCGTATGAGCAATTAACAGCGGAGGGCATCAAGGTGCGCGTGATCAGCATGCCATCGTGGGAATTGTTTGAAAGTCAGCCGCAGGAATATCGTGACCAGGTATTGCCACCGGCGGTTCGCGCGCGCGTGGCGGTTGAGGAAGCTTCCCCTTTCGGCTGGGAGAGGTACGCCGGCGGCGCTGGCACGATCCTCGGGATAAGTACGTTTGGCATCTCTGCGCCGCTGCATGCCGTTGTACAAC
>DAOLZE010000265.1:0-3734 GCA_035426125.1 Rhodocyclaceae bacterium | reverse complement strand
AGCGGAAGTTTTCAATTTCGGCAGCCTTGAGAGCCCGAATCCATGCCTCGCGGAAGCCGCGATTTATCCCCTTCGCCGTGACAGGCAGAAACACGCGGTCATCTTTCAGGCTGCGTACCTTGCTCCGGTCTTGCAGCAGTTCAAAGGCTTCGCCCGACAGCGGGAGGGCGCGGGCATCCTTGTTTTTCGTGGTGCCCTGATTCAAGGTGATTACGCGGCGGGCGAAGTCGATTTGCGGCCAGCGCAAGCCCATGATTTCGGCTTGGCGCCCCCCGGTGGTGAGTGACAGCACCACGGCCAGATAAAGGTCGGGCCAGGGGCGGCAGGCATCCAAGAGGCGCGGCAATTCTTCCTCGTTCAGAAAGCGGACGCGGCCGGGGTTTTCCTTGGACTTCGGGACGCGCTCAACAGGATTGCGCTCTATCCAGCCAAGTTGCTTGACGCCATAGGTGAGGCAGGCCGACAGGGTGGCGACATAGCGGTTGACGGTCGGGCCGGTGCGCTTGCCCTTTTGGCGCTGCGCGTCTTTCTTCGGGTCGCCGGTCGCCTTTTCGGTGTAGCGGGTCTCGCCGGCCAGCAGCTTGTCGCGGGCCCGCTTGATTCGCTCCGGTGTGACTTCGGAGAGCAGGTCGCGGCCGAATTCCTCCCGCCAGGCTGCAAGGTGGCGCTTGAGGTCATCAATGGAGAGCAGGTCGCCGGATGCCTTCTCGTATTCGTCGGCCAGTTCCTTGAAGGTGTGCAGCTTGGCCCCGCCGAAGTAGCGGCCGGCTTTCATGTCGGACTCGATACGCTGCGCCCATTCGCGGGCATCGGTCAGCCGGGCGAAGGTGGCGGACTCGGACGGAAGGCCCTTCAAGCGGACTTTCGCCCGGTAGGTGGTTTTCCCGTCGCCAGATATTCGCTTCTCAAAGGTCGCCATGATTGCCCCCGTTCAATAAGTGATAACAGCATAGAACAAAGGGCGATAAATGGCAACAGCGGATTATTAATCCGCATTCTTGCAGCGCCACTATCCATGATTGACATGGCTTTCAGCCACGTTGCCGCGTATCGCGGGACACTCTTGGGACGCTCAAGGCCCAAAAGTGGCAGCCCATGCACCAGCCGGCGCAAGAATGCGGACTGCATGACGCCAGCGGAAAGCCTCGCCAATCGAGCGAAGTGAGCCGACAAGGGAATGCTGCGGATATTTCCGGCCAGGTGCCCCAAGGGTGTCCCATGATGGCCGAATGAAGCAGAAACTAAAACGGCCTTCCGTCTGGAAAGCCGCTCTAGTCTTGGTGGTGCCCGGGGCCGGAATCGAACCGGCACGCCTTGCGGCAACGGTGTTTGAGACCGTCGCGTCTACCTATTCCGCCACCCGGGCTGGGTGAGTGCCAGTTTTTTCATGAACCAGCGCCTGCATCTGCCGAGGCTCGCATAGAATGTCGGCCGCACAGTTGCAAAGAGCGTGCATTATCCGCGATTCGTCGCCGCGCTTCAACTCAAATATCACGCCAACATCAATGACTGATCTTCATCTTGCTGATTTCGACTACGTTCTGCCACCCGCACTGATCGCTCACCAACCGCTGGCTGAGCGCAGCGCCAGCCGCCTCTTGACTGTCGATGGCTCACGCCAGGAGGATCGTATGATCAACGAACTTGGGCAATTGCTGCGCCCCGGTGATCTGCTGGTCATGAACGACACGCGCGTACTGCATGCGCGCCTGTATGGCACCAAGGATAGCGGCGGCAGGATCGAGGTGCTGGTCGAGCGCATCACGGCTGGACATGAGGTTCTGGCGCAGATCCGCGCCAGCAAGCCACCTCGGCCGGGATCACACCTGCGTCTTGAAGACGCGCTGGATGTCGAGGTGATCGAGCGCACAGGCGAGTTCTACACTTTGCGCTTTCCTGAAAGTGAAAATGTCATCGATCTGCTGGAGCATCACGGCCGCCTGCCCTTGCCGCCGTATATCGGACGCAGTGCAGCACTGGACGACGAGGAGCGCTACCAGACGGTATTCGCCCGTGAGCATGGCTCGGTGGCTGCACCGACCGCCGGCCTGCATTTCGATGCGGCGCTGCTCAATGCCCTGCAACAACGCGGCTGCCGCATCGCCTATGTGACACTGCACGTCGGTGCCGGCACCTTCCAGCCAGTGCGTGTGGAAAACCTTTCCGAACATCGCATGCACCGCGAACGTTACATCCTGCCGCAGGAAACTGTAACGGCAATCGAGGAGACGCGCGCCGCCGGTGGACGTATCGTCGCCGTTGGCACAACGACTCTGCGCACACTCGAATCGGCGGCACGACAGGGCACGCTGCACGCCGGTACCGGTGAAACGGAACTGTTCATCCTGCCGGGATTCGAGTTCCGCGTCGTCGATCTGTTGCTGACCAATTTTCACCTGCCGAAGTCGACGCTGCTGATGCTGGTGTCGGCCTTCGCCGGTCCAAAAAACATTCGCAACGCATACGCCCACGCAATTGCCGAAAACTACCGTTTTTTCAGCTATGGCGATGCGATGCTGCTCACCAGAAGCCATGGACCATGAATCATGAAATTTGAACTTCTTGCCGAGAATGGTGCGGCACGGCGCGGCCGCCTGACGCTGGCGCATGGCAATATCGATACGCCGGCATTCATGCCAGTCGGTACCTACGGCACGGTCAAGGCGATGGCACCGAACGAGCTCCACGAAATCGGCGCACAGATTGTCCTTGGCAACACATTTCATCTCTGGCTGCGGCCCGGCACCGAAATCATCGCCGCCCATGACGGACTACATCGCTTCATGGGCTGGGACGGGCCAATCCTCACCGATTCAGGTGGCTTCCAGGTGTTCTCGCTCGGTGCGCTGCGCAAGATCTCCGAGGAAGGCGTCAAATTTGCATCGCCGATCAACGGCGATCGCCTGTTTCTGACACCCGAAGAATCGATGCGCATCCAGCATGTGCTGAATTCCGATATTGCGATGATTTTTGACGAATGCACACCCTACCCGGCCGAACAGCGTCAGGCCGAGGAATCGATGCAATTGTCACTGCGCTGGGCCAGGCGTTCACACGACGAGCATATGCGCCTGGAAAACACCAACGCCCTGTTCGGCATCGTCCAGGGTGGTATGTACGAAAACCTGCGCGATATCTCACTGGGCGGCCTCTGCGAATTAGGCTTCGACGGCTACGCCATCGGTGGACTGTCGGTAGGCGAGCCGAAGGAAGAGATGGCGCGCATCCTCGCCCATACCGCACCGCGCCTGCCACAAGACAAACCACGCTACCTGATGGGTGTGGGTACGCCGGAGGATCTGATATTCGCCATCGCACAGGGCATCGACATGTTTGATTGCGTAATGCCGACGCGCAATGCGCGCAATGGCTGGCTGTTCACGCGCCACGGCGACGTCAAGATCAAAAACGCGCGATACAAGGCCGATACGCAACCACTTGATCCATCCTGTCCCTGCTACAGCTGCCGCAACTTCAGCCGCGCCTATCTGCATCATTTGCACCGCAGCGGCGAAATTCTCGGCGCACGCCTGAATACCTTGCACAACCTGTATTACTACCAGACACTTATGCGCGAAGTACGTGAATCGATCATGGCCGGGACTTTCACCGAATACATCACGCGCTTCCATCGGGAACGTGCCGGTGACTGATACAATCAGTCTTCATGAGGCAGGAAACACAATTCATGATGAAAAACGCAACCCTGTGATTGACTCCATCGACAATCCGAT
>DAOLZE010000264.1:0-3743 GCA_035426125.1 Rhodocyclaceae bacterium | reverse complement strand
ATCTGGAGGCGCGTATTGACAATGCGACATATGAGCTGCGCCAAAAAAAAGAAGAAGCGGAACGTACCAATCTCGCAAAATCGCGCTTTCTCGCTGCGGCCAGCCACGACCTGCGTCAGCCACTGCACGCCCTGTCACTATTCACCGCTGAGCTCGAACGGCAGCCGAATTCGCTTGCCCAGCGACGCCTGCTCCAGAACATCGGCAATGCCGTTAATGCCCTGAACCAGCAATTCAAGGCGCTGCTTGATATCTCGCGTCTCGATCTCACGGATACTGTCGCGCACACGGAGGTATTTGCATTATCGCCGTTGATCGAGCGCGTTATTGCCGTACATGCGCAGCATGCACAAGAAAAAGGCTTGCGGCTGCGCCATGTTCCTTGCAGGTTATGGACAAACAGCGACCCGCATCTTCTCGAGCGCATGCTCAGCAACCTGCTTTCAAATGCCCTCCGCTACACAAACAAGGGTGGCATCGTCATCGGTGTGCGCCGCAACGGTGACGAGTTGCGTCTCGAGATTGCGGACAGCGGCATCGGCATTGGCGAAGAGCAGCTTCCGCTGATATTCCAGGAGTTTTACCAGGTGGGCAACCCCGAGCGCGATGCTGAAAAGGGTCTTGGATTGGGGCTATCGATTGTCATGCGTATGGTGAAAATTCTCAGCCATCGCATCGAGGTGCGCTCCCGACCGGGCCACGGTTCGATATTCCGCATCGTTCTGCCGCGCGCAACCCCCCTGCTTTCGACGGAATTACCGCCGGAACCGCAGGCCCAGGATTTGTTTGGTCTCAGCTTCGATATCGACGTACTGCTCTTTTGCGAAACTGGCGAGAATCGCGCCAACACTTGCGACCTTCTTGAAAAATGGGGATGTCATATCGATTACGCCGATGGACATTCAAAACATGCCGAGAAGATTGACAGAAAACCTGCCCTGGTAATTTGCGACACCCACCATATTGCGATTGCCAGAGGCTTCGTTGACAGTTTCCAGGCTTCTCCGCCGTTGCTCATTGTGCTTGGCGAAATTCCTGACGAAATGGCTGGCACTGTGCCGCCAACAAATGTTCTGGCCTTGCCGTTACGGCCTGCACGCCTGCGTGCCCTGTTGCAACAATTGCTACAGGCGGCGAACGACGATGCAAGCCGGCAGGATCAAAATTCCTGTCAACTACAGCAAGCGTCGTTCCCACGCGGGAAATCGGGTGGAGTGGAGATTTAAGCGAAACACCGAAGGAGTCAATAAGTCCGTTCGCATCCGGCCTGCCCTGCGGCTTGCCGGATCGTACGGATTACAGCTTGATCGACCTGTGCTGCTTCACTGCAAGCAGTGCCTGCGAACGATTCGTCACGTTGAGCGCCTTGAGAATGGCAGAAACATGAATCTTGACCGTTCCTTCCGTCAGGCCCAGTAGTTCGCTGATCTGCCGGTTGGTGTTGCCTTGAATCAGCGGTTCAAGGACACGCATTTGCGCAGCCGTCAGATCGTATTGCTCCGATAGCGAGCGTTCGCGGTGTTTTTGAGAAGCGGACAGCTCGCCTTGCAATGACGGCGGCAGATACACCTCACCGGCCAGTACCTGCCGCAAAGCCGTCAGCAACACTTCCCCGGAGCTGGACTTGCTGACGAACCCTGAAGCACCGGCGCGCATCGCCCGTGCCATGGTATCCAGGTCGTCGAGAGCGGAGATAATGACTACCGGCATCGCCGGAAAACGCTTGCGCAACACACCGAGACAGCCCATACCATTGAGGTTTGGCAGCATCAGGTCCAGCAGGCAAAGATCGTAATCCTCGTTGCTTTTTTCGAGCAAGGCGATCGCTTCCTCGGCATCCGATACACCGGTACAGGCAACACCCCGATCAAGTTTTCGCAAGGTCTGCAGAAGCCCCTCACGTACCAGTGCATGGTCTTCAACCACTAGAAGTTTCAGCATGTGGCGTCCCCCGAAAATCTGACGAAGTCGAAATTGACGTCCAAGTCTAGCGTAACTTCATTCAATGCTGTACAGATATTTTTTGCGCGCCTCGGATAGCCAGAATTCCTCCGCTGTTTTTGTGCCGGTGGAGTAACATCGATACATCCTCTTTTATGGAGATAACCATGTCAAATGAATCGCAAGGCCAGGATTCACTGGAATTCCTCAAGTCGTTATGGGGCAACCTGGGGTTTTCCCTGCCGGGAATGGTGACACCAACCGTGGATGCTGACGAGTTGGGCAAGCGTATCGCTGATCTAAAGGCCGTCGAAGGTTGGCTGAAGATGAACCTGAACATGCTGCAAATGAGCATCCAGGGGCTCGAGATGCAGCGCGCCGCGCTGGCCACTATTCAGGCATTCAGCCAACCGGCAAGCAACGGTGAGGCTGGCGCAAACCCCTTCGCCAATGCAGCGCTGAATCCCTCTCTCTGGCCGTGGAATTTCATGCAGCAAACGCCCTCGGCAGCCCCTCAACCAGAGTCACCAGCGCCCGACGAATCGGCAGTACCGACGAACCCGACCAAGCGGAAGAAAAAGTAAGAAAGCCGCCCCATCGCTGGTGGCGGCTTTCTGTCAAACGGGCACACGCTGTCGGATCAAAGATCCTTGGCATGCGATGCCAGGTACTTGGCGACGCCTTCTGTCGAGGCCTTCATGCCAGCGCTGCCTTTTTTCCAGCCGGCCGGACAGACTTCGCCGTTCTCTTCGTTGAATTGCAGGGCATCAACCATGCGCAGCATTTCATCGATATCGCGGCCCAGCGGCAGATCATTGACGACCTGGTGACGCACCACGCCCGCCTTGTCGATCAGGAATGAACCGCGGAAGGCAACGCCACCAGCCGATTCAACATCATAGGCCTGACAGATTTCGTGCTTGATATCGGCGACCATGGTATATCTGACCTGACCAATGCCCCCCTTGTCGACCGGCGTATTCTTCCAGGCCAGGTGGGTAAATTGCGAGTCGATGGAAATACCGACAACTTCGACATTGCGCTTCTTGAACTCATCGAGACGATGATCGAAAGCGATCAGCTCGGACGGGCAGACGAAGGTGAAGTCGAGCGGGTAGAAGAAGACGACTGCGTACTTGCCCTTGGTGATTTCCGAGAGCGTGACGGGTTTTATTTCATTGTTGCCGAGTACCGCAGTTGCGGTGAAATCCGGGGCGGGCTTGCCGACGAGAACAGCCATGATGATCTCCTTGAAAAAGTAGGATCGGGTTGTGGAAAATTCCAGAACGCAGGAAGACTGAACGACTGCTTGCCAACAGATGTTGTCATGCCACCGCATCCATCCATGAGTGCATTCTAGTTCATCAAAATCGAATCGCCGCAGCGTTTCCGATTGATTTTAACTATTCATGCAATAGCCTGCCACAATCGGGGGCCAGAAATTTACGGCCGGAAAACGATTATTTTGGCGCTCAGGCATCCGGCAATTGCTCAAACCCGGCATGGTCTGGATATTCACCGCCACTGACATCTGCACGCTCCACAGCAACATGCCTGACACTTGCACCGGGTGGCCCCTGGCGAACCCACACAAGCATCGCCGCGATGGCTTCGGCATTTCCGGCAATCAGCGCCTCGACAGTACCGTCACGGCGGTTGCGCACCCAGCCGGAGAGGCCGATGCGCCGCGCAGCGCTTGCCATGCTGTAACGGAAACCGACACCCTGCACCCGGCCACTGATCGTCAGATGGCGCGCTTCCTGCGGTTCCATGATTTGTGGAATTTACCGGGAGGGAAATTC
>DAOLZE010000263.1:0-3753 GCA_035426125.1 Rhodocyclaceae bacterium | reverse complement strand
CAGCCACAACTTCGCCGGCTAAATTCAGGGCGGGTTGAATCCCGGCCCAGAGGAGAGGCACCATGGAAAAAGACCAGGCAATCAAGTTCATGTACGACCTGCTGCGCCTCATGGCGCAGAAGAAGGGCTCCGACCTGTTCATCACCGCCGGCTTTCCGCCCGCGATCAAGGTCGACGGCAAGATCACGCCGCAATCCAACCAGAGCCTGACGCCTCAGCATACCGCCGAACTGGCGCGCGCCATCATGAACGACAAGCAGGCGGCGGAATTCGAATCGACCAAGGAGTGCAACTTCGCCATCTCGCCGGCCGGCATCGGCCGCTTCCGCGTCAACGCCTTCGTGCAGCAGGCGCGCATCGGCGTGGTGCTGCGCACCATCGCCACGACCATCCCGACCTTCGAAAGCTTGCAGTTGCCCACGGTCCTCAAGGATATCTCCATGACCAAGCGTGGCCTGGTCATCCTCGTCGGCGGCACCGGCACGGGCAAGTCGACCTCCCTGGCGGCGATGGTGGACTACCGCAACGAGAACAGCTACGGCCACATCATTACGGTCGAGGACCCGATCGAGTATGTACACGAGCACAAGAAATGCATCGTCACGCAGCGGGAAGTCGGCATCGACACCGACTCCTGGGGGGCGGCGCTGAAGAACACGCTGCGCCAGGCGCCAGACGTCATCCTGATGGGCGAGATCCGCGACCGCGAAACGATGGACCACGCCATCGCCTTCGCCGAGACCGGCCACCTGTGCATGGCCACGCTGCATGCCAACAGCACCAACCAGGCGCTCGACCGCATCATCAACTTCTTCCCCGAGGAGCGGCGCCAGCAGCTGCTCATGGACCTGTCGCTCAACGTACGCGCTTTCGTTTCGCAGCGGCTGATCCCGATGAAGGACGGCAAGGGACGGGCGGCGGCGTTCGAGATCATGCTCAATTCGCCGCTGATTTCCGACCTCATCTTCAAGGGCGAGGTGCACGAGATCAAGGAGATCATGAAGAAGTCGCGCGAACTGGGCATGCAGACCTTCGACCAGTCCCTCTTCGATCTCCACGAGGCCGGCAAGATCAGCTATGAGGATGCGTTGCGCAACGCCGACTCGGTGAACGACCTGCGTTTGACCATCAAGCTGCACGGCAAGGAATCGAAGGATCGCGACCTGTCCGCCGGCATCCAGCACCTCGACATTGTTTAGTCTCTAGGGAAACGCTGAACAAGCCGTTGCAAAGCGCGATGGCGGATTTGAATCGTCTCGGGCGCGCCAATTTCCTTTTCAGGAAGCGCTTTTCTTCTTTCTCGCAACTTGTCGCGTGACTATTCAGTCAAATGGCATAGTGGGGCAATCCGTATGTCTGAAACACGCTTGAAGTCAATTTGGCACTCATCTTTTCCAATCGATTACGTTAATCAGCGGGGGCAGGAGTGTTGCAATGGCCATCTTGGTATAGAAATACTTGAAGCCGGTCCTGATTATCTCAAAGGGCGGATGCCGGTTGACCGCCGTACGCAACAACCCGCAGGCGCCCTACATGGAGGCGTTTCGGTGGTTTTGGCAGAAACCTTAGCCTCTTGGGCTGCGGCATATGTTGTGGACCCGGGCGAGTACCACTGCGTAGGACAGGAAATCAATGCCAATCACATCCGCGCAGTAAGTGATGGATGGGTATTTGGAATAGCCAAGCCACTACATATAGGAAGCAAAAGCCAAGTCTGGGATGTACGAATTACCGATGAATCAGACAGACTGGTTTGCGTTTCCAGAGTAACAATGGCCGTACTTGCCACGCCAAATAAATACTGAAATAGGGTTATCTGCACTGTAAGGATATGGAGTGCGTTTTCTGGATTGATCTGGGTTGCCAGTATAAGTAACTTCCAGTGTAACAATCCCAAGGTAACAAACCTGCCCACAGACGATATCTGGACAGCTTGGGTTTACGTTGGGAATACATCTTCCTAGAGTACATCCAATGAACAACACCGATTCAATAGTTCGCTTAGGCGCTGATTTGATCGCGGGACGGATCAGGGTAGTAGACCTTACACAAACTTTATCAGCCGACTTCCCGGCGCTCCAGTTGCCTCCACAATTCGGTCAAGTGTGGTCCTTCAAGCAGGAAAGAATCTGTCGCTACGACGAGAAAGGGCCCGCTTGGTACTGGAACAACTTCTCCTGTGGTGAACACACGGGTACACATTTCGATGCTCCTGTCCATTGGGTGACTGGTAAAGACTATCCGAACAATACAGTGGACACAGTAGATCCCAGTGTATTCGTGGCACCAGCGGCGGTTGTGAATTGCTCGGCCGAGGCTGCTTCGAACCCGGATTGGCTGCTTACGATTGAGCATTTGCAGGCTTGGGAGGTAAAGCATGGCCGTATTCCGGAGGGAGCATGGTTGCTTTTCCGGACCGACTGGTCTAAGCGCAAAATGCCTGAGGATTTCGTGAATATGCGCGAAGATGGCCCACACACTCCTGGGCCAGCGCAGGCGACTGTTGAGTGGTTGATCCACGAGCGCAAAGTTCTTGGCTTTGGCGTCGAGACCATCAACACTGACGCCGGCCAGTCTCATAGCTGGTCAACTCCTTATCCATGCCATACCCTAATGCATGGCGCCAACCGTTACGGTTTGCAGTGCCTGACAAATCTCGATCAGCTCCCACCGCAAGATGCGATGATTATCGCTGCTCCGCTCAAAATCAAAAATGGGTCAGGCAGTCCCTTGCGAGTACTTGCATTGATCCCTGCGTAGCCGCCATAACCAACAGACACTGCTTTTGTGTTCAATGCGCCACTGCCATGGCTATAGTGCCTGCAACGCATCTTTGAGAACATTCCCGCTCTCATCTGCGAGAGCAGCCCGGATCAGGTTTTTCATCGTTGCCGAGGGGCTATCTTTCCTTCGAACGCGTGGAAGTGCACCGAGCACAGCCTCATAATTGGCATTCCCGCGGTGGTGAGTGCCACCATATCCCTTAATTAGTCTTTGAGACTCTGTCAATGAGATTGCCAGCTCATAATCAGTCGCGGCTACGGCTTTGATGCTTTCAAGCCATGCCAGCATACGCTTCTGTTCGACACAAAATCGTAGGGATCTTCTTCGCCACCGTCTCAGTCCGGCAACGACAAAGAGTTGCAGAAAACCACGCATCGAGGACGTCTTCACAATGCGACTACCCATCTTGAGTCGCAATGCGATCTTGGATGACAAAAGCCATCGACCGAGCGAGGCTGGCAGGATGTCGGCGATCTCTTCAACACGCGGATGAAAAAATTCCTCTATCTCCAGCAACTGATTTTTTCCGCAGCCGACATCGCGTGAAATTCTCTCGAAACGTTGCTTACGAACTTTCAAGTCCGCAACGCGTATGGCATCTTCGTAACTCATCCAAAGAGCAAGGTAGCGAGCGGTTTCACATAGCAGGCGGTATTTCCCATCCCCGTGCGCATTTTCCAGACTGAGAATGGGATTTAAACGATCAATATACTCTTCGACATAATTCGTGTCCTGGTAGTCCGCCAGGCGAATCATTCCTGCAAAGAGCAATTCATGCGACGCTGGCGGAAGGAACTGTTCGACGCGTTTGATCAGCCACGCTAATGCGGGACCTGGCCGGGGGTTGGCGAGACCCGGTACTCGATCAGAAGTATCGCCATGACTGACACTGTCGAACCCAGCAGCAAAAGCCGCCAGACTGGATTCGATTCCAACACCGCCACGACGAATTGCCATCTCAAATTGATC
>DAOLZE010000262.1:0-3755 GCA_035426125.1 Rhodocyclaceae bacterium | reverse complement strand
GTAAGCACTGGTGTCTTGTGAAATCACCAGCAACTCCTTGACCCCGGCCTGCGCCAGTTTTTCGGCCTCAAGCATGACATCCGCAATCGGCCGGCTCACCAGATCGCCGCGCAGGCTCGGAATGATGCAAAAGCTGCAACGATGATTGCAGCCTTCGGAAATCTTGAGATAGGCATAATGCGGCGGCGTCAGGCGTATGCCCTGTGGCGGCAGCAGATCGATGAAAGGCTCATGCAGCGGCGGCAACTGGGCATGCACGGCATTCATGACTTCTTGCAAGGCATGGGGGCCGGTGACCGCCAGTACCTGGGGATGTGCGGCACGCACGACCTCTTCCTTGGCACCGAGACACCCCGTCACGATGACCTTGCCATTCTCGGCCAGCGCCTCGCCGATGGCATCCAGCGACTCCTCCACGGCCTCGTCGATGAAGCCGCAGGTGTTCACTACCACCAGATCGGCACCCGCATAGCTGCCGGAAATCTCGTAACCCTCGGCGCGCAAACGCGTCAGGATCAGTTCGGCATCAGCAGAGGCTTTCGGGCAACCAAGACTGACAAAGCCTACAGTAGGTATTTTTGCCTGCATGGCGAACAAGGTATGGGGGTATGGTTAAGCGTCAAGTGACACGATGGCCTGAACGCTATCGTAAGGAGCCATGATTCCGTTTTCATCCCGCACGATCAACCCAGCATGACTGAGCGCAGAGACATCTTCATGCACCCGTTTGTAGTCCCGTCCGAGAGTCTTGGCCAACTCTGCCACGGTATTGGCAGGATGCTGATGGACACGCTTCAACAGTTCAAGGCGCTTGGGTGACAATGTCGACATCATGGCTTCGAGACTAAAAAAGGTTAGATGAGTTTCCTTGAGCGCCTTACCACGCTCAAGCCGATGCCAGGCACCGGTAAAGCGCTTCCCCATCTCTTCGATGGAACCCACGTGAAGCTGGACAGTTTCTCTCATGATTCACCTCGCACATGCCGCACATCAGCCTCTATTTCTTCTCGCTATCGTCCGTATCCGTCGATGGGGCGCCGTTTGGAAACTTTAATCCGGCGAACAGATTGCGCGTCTGACCCTGCACCTGATCCTGCATCTGCTGAAACAGCTTCTGGCTCTGCTCCATATACGAGCCCATCATGTTCTGCATGGCCGGTGCCTGGAAACTGAGGAACTGTGCCCAAAGGTCATTGTTCATCGCCGGATTGTCACCGTGCATTCCACGCGTCTGTGCCTTGAGTTTGGCCTGCATGTCGGCGAATACCTTGATGTTGCCTTCGAGGTATTTGCCCATCATGCCCTGCATGGCATTGCCATAAAAACGGATCATGTGGGAAAGCAGGTCGCTGGTGAACATCGGCGCCCCGCCCGCTTCCTCCTCGAGAATAATCTGCAACAGCACGCTACGCGTCAGATCCTCGCCGGACTTGACATCCACCACCTTGAATTCCTCGTGATCCAGCACCAGCTGCTTGACGTCAACCAGCGTGATGTAGGCGCTGGTGCGCGTATCGTAAAGTCGGCGGTTCGGATATTTCTTGATGAGGCGCTGCGGTTCGACCATGACAATATTCCTTTTCAAGATACCTCGCCCGGCAAGCGGCTCGGGGCAGATCCCGGTGCGGCAAAGCTGCCCGGGATGCAGATATGGCGAGCCTCAATAGCTATGCATGCCACCATTGATATTGAGCGTGGCGCCGGTCATGAATCCAGCCAGATCGGAAGCCAGATAGCTGACCAGATGGCCGATTTCCTCCGGCTTGCCGAAGCGTCCCATGGGGATGGTGCCGACAATCTGATCGCGCGCCTCTGGTTTGATCGCCATGACCATCTCGGTGGCGATGTAGCCCGGTGCGATGGCATTGACGGTGACACCCTTCTTGATGACTTCCTGGGCAATCGACTTGGTGAAGCCGAGAATGCCGGCTTTGGCAGCGGCGTAATTGGCCTGGCCGAATTGTCCCTTGACGCCATTCACCGACGACATATTGATGACACGCCCCCAGCCGCGCTCGGCCATACCGGGCAACACCTGCTGCGTGACATTGAAAACGCTGTCGAGGTTGGTCGACAATACGGCATGCCATTGGGATGGCTCCATCTTGCGAAACTGGCTGTCGCGCGTGATGCCGGCATTGTTCACCAGCACATCGATCGGGCCGATCTCGGATTCGATTTTCTTGACCATTGCGGTGCAGGAATTGAAATCCGCAACATCACCCTCAGCCGCACGAAAATCGAAACCATCCGCCCGGTTTTTCTCCAGCCACGCATCCTTCGGCGGAAAATCCGGCAGGCAATTGGCGACGACGGTGAAGCCATCATTCGCCAGCGCCTTGCAAATTGCGGTACCCAAACCACCCATGCCACCCGTTACCAACGCTACTCTTTTTTTACTGGACATCATGCACCCTTAATTACAACAAAAAAATGATTTATCGAAATCCGGATTGTTTCCGGATCAGAACATGTGCTGGCCGCCGTTGATCGAGATGTTGGCACCATTCACGAAGGCGGCTTCTTCGGACGACAGATAGGCCACCAGCCCGGCAACTTCGCCCGGCTTGCCCAGCCGCGCAGTCGGAATCTGCGGCAGGATCTTCGATTCGAGTACATCCTGTGGAATCGCCATGACCATTTTCGTGCCGATGTAGCCGGGAGAAATGGTGTTCACGGTGACGCCCTTCTTGGCGACTTCCAGCGCCAGCGATTTCGTGAAGCCGTGCATGCCGGCCTTGGCCGCTGCATAGTTGGTCTGGCCGAAAGCGCCCTTCTGACCGTTCACCGACGAGATGTTGATGACGCGGCCCCAACTGCGCTCGATCATGCCATCCATCACCTGCTTGGTCATGTTGAACACCGAGTCGAGATTGGTGTGCATGACGATATCCCAATCGGCCTTGGTCATTTTCTTGAAGGTCATGTCGCGGGTGATACCGGCATTATTTACCAGTACTTCGACCGGCCCCATGTCCTTGACGATCTGTTCGACGCAGGCTTTGCAGGAATCAAAATTACCGACATCGCAGGGATACGCCTTGAAGCCGTAGCCCATGTCGTTCATGGCACGCAGCCATTCCTGCGCCTTGGTGTTGCTTGGACTGTAGGTGGTGACCACTTTGTAGCCGAGTGCAGCGAGCTTGATGCAGATCGCTTCACCGAGGCCGCCCATTCCGCCTGTTACCAAAGCTACTCTTGGCATGACTCATCTCCTTGATTGTCGATCGGGACTTTTTTTCAGGCGCCGCAGCACGTCCCTTTCAGAACTGCGGCATATTTCATTCAAATCTATTTTGCGCTTTCCCTGACATAACGCCCCGGGGCCGGTTCGCCGGGCTTGTACGTCGCATTGCCGAGCCGCACGCGTGCCTTGCGCTGTTTGCCACCAAAATCTGCCAGCCACTCGGCCCAGTGCGGCCACCAACTGCCGGGATGTTCGGTGGCTCCGGCCAGCCAGTCGGCGGCATCGGTATTATTGCTGGCGTTGCCACTGGTCCAGTAGCTGCGCTTATTTTTTTCCGGTGGATTGATGACGCCGGCGATATGGCCACTGGCACCCATGGTAAATGTGGTTTTTCCACCAAGCAGTCCACGCGACAGATAGGCGGCCTGCCAGGGCACGATGTGATCTTCGCGCGAGGCCAGCAGAAATGCAGGCATATCGACGCGGCGCAAATCGACCTTGGTGCCGCACATCTTGAGCTTGCCTGGCACGCGCAGACTGTTGTTGAGATACAAGTTGCGCAGATACC
>DAOLZE010000261.1:0-3789 GCA_035426125.1 Rhodocyclaceae bacterium | reverse complement strand
TTCACGGCCTCTACAAGCCGGTGCCGGGAAAGTTCAAGGATTACATCGCCATCCCCAAGGCGAACGGCTATCAGTCGCTGCATACGACGCTGATCGGCCCCTTTGGCACGCCCGTAGAGGTGCAGATTCGCACCCGGGAAATGCATCATGTTGCCGAATCAGGCGTCGCTTCGCACTGGCTCTACAAAGATGAAGCGACCATCAACGAACTACAGAAGAAGACGCACATGTGGCTGCAATCGCTGCTCGAATTGCAGTCGGCCTCCGGGACTTCCTCTGAGTTTCTCGAACATGTCAAGGTCGACCTGTTTCCCGGCGAGGTCTACGTCTTCACACCACGCGGGAAAATTATCGGCCTACCGCGCGGCGCGACCGCCGTTGATTTCGCTTACGCCGTGCACACCGACATCGGCAATCGCTGCGTCGCCTGCCGCATAAACTTCGAACCGATGCCGCTGCCCACTGTGCTGCGCAACGGTGATCGGGTCGAGGTTATTTGTGCGGTGGAAGCCAATCCGAATCCGGCCTGGCTCACCTATGTCAAGAGCAGTCGCGCACGTGCGCAGATTCGCCATTTTCTAAAAGCCCGGAAACATGTCGAGTCCGTCGCGCTTGGCGAACGATTGCTCACTCAGGCGCTTGCCGATTTCAGTTTGCAGCTGGATGACATCAGCCCCGCCGTATGGGATCGCTTTGTCCGCAGTTGCGGCCTTAAATCAAAACGTGAGGCACTAACCGATATCGGCCTCGGCAAACGCTTCGCTGCCATCGTCGCCCACCGTCTTGCCACTGAAAGTGAGGCGGTTGGAGGTTCCGGCGGAACATTGGCGGAATACAAGCCGCACACTGCCATTGTCATCCACGGCAGTGAAGGCAGCGCCGTGCAGCTTGCCAAATGTTGCCGGCCGATTCCCGGCGATCCGATCATCGGTGTCGTGCTCAAGGGGCAGGGCCTGATGGTGCATACGCGGGACTGCCGCAGCATCGGCAAGTCACGCCACGAGCGCGATAACAACTGGGTCAATGTTGAATGGGAACAGGGCAGCGGCAGCCTGTTTGAAGTCGGCATCCGTATCGTCACGGAAAACCGGCGCGGAGTGCTGGCCAGAATGGCCGCGCTCATCGCAGAAGCCGACTCCGACATTCAGAACGTCAGCATGGAGGACGATCACGGCCTCTACACCACACTGCAATTTTCATTGCAGGTTACGGGCCGTGTGCACCTCGCACGCATCATGCGCAGCTTGCGGCGTATTCCCGAAGTCATGCGCATCATCCGCATCAAGGAATAATCCTACTCAGGAGAAAAACGATGGCCGGATACGAATCCGAACACACCAAATTCATGCGCGAGTGGCTCGAAAAACACCCCAAGGAAGGCGAGGTCCGGCGCAGCGGCCGCGCACTATGGTGGGACAAAAAACCGTACACCCCCGATGACCTGCACCGCGCTGCTGAGTCGACGGTGGCACAGAAGCCCTACTACTACGATTTCAACAACTAGGAATTCCCCTGACTTACGATGCCGCCGGCCGCAAGATCAATGAAACCGCCACCGGCCCACCAGCGCTGCCAAAAGGATCCGGACGCCAATCCACGAGTGTTCTCGATATCCGAACTTATATCCAGGCTTGAGAATCGACTTCATATTCGCGTCGGCGCTTAGCCCGAATATTTCATCGACCTATACTGCCGGCACTGCCGCCCTTTTCGCGGATTTTTGCCAGAGTGGCCGTGAGTGACTTGGCGTCTTCAGAATCAGGCGGCAGTATTTTCAGCAGCGCCCCCCAGTAGCGTGTCGCTTCGGCAAAATCCTGGCGATTGTAGGCAGCAGCACCGGCCAGCGCCAGCGCCATGATGTTCTTTGGCTCAAGTGCCAACGCACGTTTTACCAGTTCCAGTGGCTTACCTTCGAGATTGCCACCGGCACGCATCGCCAGCATATCGGCATAATCTGCGAGCAGGTCATGCCGACTGTATTTCGCTTTCCAATTCGATAATGACGGCGCTTACTTCTTCGATGCGAACTTCATATTCGACAAGAATCGAAGGGATCAGCATCAAATTGACTTGAAATAAGTCGTAATACGACAACGCAGCCACAATTTGCGTAATTCGCTGGTCCACAACACCGTGCTGCTCATGGCGAGGCAAACCAACCATTGCTCTGGTGTCAGCGGTGCCGTGGCAAAGGCGGTGTTGAGAAAGTCAACATGCACAACCGCCACCTGCAACAGTGCCGAGATGCCGACGGCACCCCACAGCCAGCGATTTTCGAATGGTTGATAAAAGGCGCTGACCGTTGCCGAGCGGGTGCTGAAGCAATTGAAGATCTGCGCAAATACCAACACAGTGAAGCCCGCGCTACGTGCGGTAACGAGGTCTCCATGTCCCTGGATCAGTCCACCGGGCAGGTAGGCATCGATGGTCAGTAGCGTAGTCAGCGCCATGACCAGACCAGTTTGTAGCACATTCGACCACATCCGTGCATCGATGATCGGTTCGTCCAAACGGCGCGGACGACGCGCCATGACATCCTCGATCTGCGGGTCAATGCCCATCGCCAGCGCAGGAGCAGCATCGGTCAGCAAGTTGATCCAGAGCAGCTGCGTCGCCAGCAGCGGCAGAATGAGGCCACCACCTTCATCTGCCAGACCGAGCACACCGGCGCCGATCACACCGAGGAAAACAGTGAGCACTTCACCCATATTGGAAGACAGCAGATAGCGTAGAAATTTGCGGATATTATCGAGGATGACGCGTCCCTCACGCACCGCCGCGACGATGCTGACGAAGTTGTCATCGGCGAGAATCATCCGTGCTGCCTGTCTGGCAACTTCGGTACCAGTGATGCCCATGGCGATACCGATATCGGCAGCTTTCAGTGCTGGTGCATCGTTCACGCCATCGCCGGTCATGGCGACGATGTTGCCGGCGGCCTGCAGGGCAGCAACGATGCGCAGTTTGTGTGCCGGGGTAACGCGTGCATAGATGGCAGTCGAACATACTGCGGCGGCGAAGGCCGTATCGTCGAGAGCGTCGATCGCTGTACCACTGAGCACGCTGGCTTCAGTCCCGTTTGACACAATACCCAGATCACTGGCGATACGTGCGGCAGTATGTGGATGGTCACCGGTGATCATGACTACGCGAATACCGGCACGCTGCGCTTCGCCGATCGCCCCTGCAACCTCCGGACGTGGCGAATCAATCATGCCAACCGTACCAACAAAAATCAGATCGTGTTCCAGCGCCTCCAGCGCCGTCTCTGTTGCATCCGGATTTTCCGTGACATCGAGTGGCCGATAGGCAACCGCCAGCGTGCGCAATGCGGCATCGCTCATCGACTCGATTGCAGCGAGTGCGCGGCCACGCAGTGTGTCGTCGAGCGCAACCACCGTTAAGCCGACACGCGCCCGTGTGCAGCGCTCCAGCAACATATCCGGCGCGCCCTTGCTGATCAGGATGATCTGGTCGTCGTGCTCATGATCGATCTCAATCGACGACATCATCTTGCGGTCGGCAGTGAACGGGATTTCACGTAGCCGCTCGAAGCGCTGCCCACGCCGCTCATGCACGCCCAGCTTGCGCTCAGCGACGAGGAAGGCAGCTTCAGTGGGATCTCCCCGTACCTGCCAGGTCTGGCTATTTTTGCACCAGAGCAATCCGGCATTGCCGGCCAGACTGCCACCACTCAACATAACAACGTGCTCGGCATGCAACGGTCCATCTGCCAGCGGTTCACCACAATGCTCGACGCGACCTTCCGGCACATAACCGACGCCGGTA
>DAOLZE010000260.1:0-3808 GCA_035426125.1 Rhodocyclaceae bacterium | reverse complement strand
CCGTCGACAGCAAGCTGCAGGCCGTTGTCGAGCAGGCATTCGGCGACCGGCGCGGCGCGCTGGTGGCGATCGAGCCGTCGACCGGCGGCATCCTCGCACTGGTATCAATGCCCGGCTTCGATCCGAACCTGTTTGTCGATGGTATTGATTCGCAGAACTGGGATGCGCTGAACACCTCGCTCGACAAGCCGATGGTGAATCGTGCACTGAGCGGCGGCTATCCGCCCGGTTCGACCTTCAAGCCCTACATGGCATTGGCCGCGCTGGAACTCGGCAAACGCACGCCACAACAGACGATCTTCGACCCCGGCTACTACAACTTCGGCGGTCACCAATTCCGTGATGACAAGAAGGGCGGTCACGGCACGGTCGATATGTACAAGTCGATCGTCGAATCCTGCGACACCTACTACTACATGCTGGCCAATGACCTTGGCATCGACAATATCGCCGCCTTCATGGGCCAGTTTGGCTTCGGTAGCCGCACTGGAATCGACATCGAAGGCGAATCGCAGGGCGTCCTGCCTTCGCCGGCATGGAAGAAGAAGCGCTTCAAGCGACCCGAACAGCAGCGCTGGTATGCTGGTGAAACCATCAGCATCGGTATCGGCCAGGGCTACAACACCTACACGCCGATCCAGCTGGCGCAGGCAGTGGCGACGCTGGCTAACAACGGCATCATGTATCGTCCGCATGTTGTCAAGTTCATTACCGATACCAGGACCGGGGTCGTGACGCCGATCGAGCCAAGGCCGTTGCGGACGATTCCGCTCAAGCCGCAGAACATTGAGTTCATCAAGCAGGCGATGATCGGCGTAAACAAGGAAGGCACCGGTGCGCGCGCTTTCGCTGGCGCCGAATATGTTTCTGCAGGAAAAACCGGCACGGCGCAGATGTTCAGTCTGAAAGGCGAGAAATATACTGAAGGTCGCGTCAAGGAGCGGCTGCGTGATCACGCACTGTTCATCGCTTTCGCACCGGCGGATCAGCCGAAAATCGCCCTCGCGGTACTCGTCGAAAATGGCGGGTTCGGTGCTCAGGCTGCTGCACCGATTGCCCGCCAGGTCTTTGACTACTATCTGCTCGGCAAGCTGCCCCATGCACCTGCGCCGACCGACGATACCGAAGAGGAGGAGGATGTCCCTGACGCACCGCCACCGAATCCTCTGCCCGATGACAAGGTAATTGTGCGATGAATATTCGCCACCTCTGGCAACGCCTGGTTGCACCGCTTGATCCGCCGCTGATGCTGATTTCCGGTCTGTTGCTCGCCTATGCGCTGCTGGCCGTCAGCAGTGCCTCCTCCGACCGCATCGGCGCACAGATCCTCAACATGCTTGTGGCATTAACGGTGATGTGCCTGGCCTCCCAGACTTCGCCGCAAAAGCTGATGCGCTTCGCCCTGCCAATTTTTGCTTTTGGTATGCTGCTGCTGATTGCCGTAGCACTGTTCGGCGATATTTCGAAAGGCGCACGGCGCTGGCTTAACCTCGGTTTCATGCGTATTCAGCCCTCTGAAATCATGAAAATCGCCATGCCGCTGATGCTCGCCTGGTACTTCCAGAAACACGAAACACACTTGCGCCTGCGCGAATATGCGGTCGCTGCGCTGATTTTGTTGGTTCCGGTGGCACTGATTGCCCGTCAGCCCGATCTTGGCACGGCGATCCTGGTGCTGGCCGCCGGTTTCTACGTGATCTTCTTTGCCGGCCTGCCCTGGCTGGTCATCATCGGCATTGTAGCGGCGGCGGCGGCGGCGACACCGATGACTTGGTCACTGTTGCACGATTACCAGCGCAACCGCATCCTGACACTATTCAACCCCGAGGCCGACCCGCTCGGTAAGGGCTTCCACATCATCCAGTCGACCATCGCCATCGGTTCCGGCGGCATTCTTGGTAAGGGATGGGGCCAGGGTACTCAGGCGCAACTCGAATTCATTCCTGAACGCCATACAGATTTCATCTTCGCTGTGCTTTCCGAGGAGTTCGGCCTGATCGGCAATACCCTGCTGCTGGTTCTTTATGTGCTGCTGATCGGCCGCAGCATGATGATCGCCGCCAATGCGCCGACGCTATTTACACGCCTACTCGCTGGCAGCATTACCATGATCTTTTTTACCTATGCATTCGTCAATATGGGTATGGTTAGCGGCATTCTGCCTGTCGTCGGTGTGCCGCTGCCTTTCATCAGCTACGGTGGCACGGCGCTGGTGACGCTGTTTCTCGGTATCGGCATCCTGATGAGTATCCACAAACATCGCATGCTGGTGCGGAAATAAACATCATTGCTTGCCATCCGGCAGGGGAAAGTATCGTTCCCTGAGTTTGCCGAAGAGTTGATTCAGTTGGTTCAACATGCCGCTGTCCGGATAAAGATGAAAACATATCCTTTGCTCGTCTGCTGTACGCTGGTTCTGCTGCTCGCCGCTTGCAGCGAACCGCGCGAGCCCCATGCACTTTCCGGCGGCGGTGCGCCGCTGCTGACGGGCCAGCCAGCCACAGCACAACCGCTGATCGGTACGCAGATTCCACAACATCCGGGAATGGCTGCGAACGGCAACAGTTACATGCATGCCGACGCCTACAGTTCGGATGCGCATCCCGGGCCTGGCCCGCTCGGCCGCAATCTGCAAAGCATCAGCCGTTCGGGTAGCCGTTATCCTGGTGGTTCCTGCCCGATCGTTACGGTCGACCGCAGCGGGCTGTTGATCGTACTTTGCGCCGACCTCATCAGCTTCGAATTACAACTGCTTGAACCGCACACCCTGAATCTGCTGGCGCGCTACCCGCTGCCATCGCGCCCCTCGACATTCCATGCGCTGATCACCCTCGATCCAGACAAGATCATGTCTGACACCTCGGGGGCCTATTTCTATCTCGACGAGCAGGACCGCGTTGTCTACGCTGACGCCCGGCAACGCATTCAGCGGATTGGCCACCGCAGGAACGCTGCAGGTTTCTGGGAGTTTTACCTCATCGACCAGTGGGATATGTCCAACACGGTGCCGCACGACTGCATCGGCCCGATCAATCTGTGGCCGAAGGGTGAATGCGACCCGATCACCGGCGTCATGCCCGACTATGATGGAAGAATATGGTGGATTACTCGCCGCGGCCGCCTCGGTACGCTGAATCCACAGAACGGTACTGTACGCGCCACGCAACTGCCTAGTGAGGAAATCCAGAATGGCTTTTCAGTGGCGCGTAACGGTGTGTATATCGTTTCCGATTTCGCCATGTATCGCTTCTTCGCTGATGCCGATGGCATGCCAAAGGTTGGCTGGCGGGAAGTCTACGATCGCGGCAGCGGGCGCAAGGTTGGTTCATTGAGCCGGGGCAGCGGCACCACACCGACGCTGCTCGGCGAGCGCTATGTGACTGTCACCGATAATGCCGACGGGCGCATCAACCTGCTTGTCTACCGGCGCGAGCAAGCGTTCAGTGGTCAGCGGCTGATCTGCAAGGTGCCGCTGTTCGAGCAGAACGGTTCGGCCACCGACAACTCGAGTATTGGCTGGAAGCGTTCGATTATTACCGAGAACAATGCCGGCTACCGCAGCGCGTTCGCACAGAAGGATTGGAACGAGGTGGTTGGCGGCATGACGCGCGTCGACATCCGTGAAGATGAATCAGGTTGCGACGTCATCTGGCACTCAAGCGAGCATTCACCTTCGCTGGTTGCCAAGTTGTCGCTTGCCAGTGGGTTGATCTATGGCTACACCTTCGAACAGCGCACCAATGATGAGAACGCCTGGTATCTGACAGCACTGGATTTCACCACCGGCAAGACCGTGTATAAAGCTTTC
>DAOLZE010000259.1:0-3812 GCA_035426125.1 Rhodocyclaceae bacterium | reverse complement strand
TCAATGCAAACAGCAGCGTCAGCATGGCGACGCCGGGATCACGACCGAACAGCGTATGGAAATGCAAGCCGATTCCGCTGACGCCGGCCAGCGCCAGCAGTAGCACGATGCGTCGTGCCGGTAGTGCGGCATGGCGCCATTGCAGATTGCCGTACCAGAACATCAGCAGCAGCGACAGTGCCACCAGCCATGTCGGCAGATGGGCCAGCAGCGGGGCGCAACAGACGAATGACGCGCCGAGCAGCCAGAATGACTGGCGTGCGGCGAGTGGTGCCGCCACTGACGATGGGCGCTGCTGCTGTCCGGCTTCCTTTGCTTTATGCATACAGGGCGAGTCGTTTCAGGCAGGCGTGATAGTGGGCGTCATCTGCTGCGGGGCCGCATGCGCCGTCGGGCAGGCGTAGTCCCCAGCTTGATCCGTTGCGATGTGCATCGCATATCCAGCGCGTCAGCAGGGAAAGCCGGGCTTCGACATCGAGGGTTGGCGGCAGCGTATCCCAGTCGAACCACAGCGACTGGGACGCAGCGCCGCTGAATTGTTTGGTCAGGAGCGCCGTGCTGCCCTGCCGTGCCACGGCTTTCCACGCAACATGGCGCGGCGGATCGACTGGTTGGTGCTTGCGCAAGCCGGCAAAATCCTCCAGTCCGGCGGCAAGGTGTGCGGCACCACCGCTTTCGCCGATGCTCGCTGGTGGTGTTGCGCTATGCGCGGCAGGCGTCGGATATATCAGGCAGCGCAGTTCGGGCGCGGCATAGCTCCAGGCGCGGATGAGTCCGAGCGGATAGGCGGTAGCGAGTGTCACACGCGGCAAGTCCAGCCAGCCGCGCGATGTCGTGGGCATTGCAAGCAAAACTTCGCTGTTGCCTTGTGCAGGAATGTTGATGTCGACGAGCGGCTGTCCGGGGAGTCCGATGCGGATGCACGGACGTTCTGCATTACGCAGATTCTCCAGCAGCAAGGTGAAATCGGCTGGTTCGCCGGCAAAGACCGGCGCACTGCGCCCCGGCCTGATCTGCAGGTAGGCGAGATTACGGAAGGTGTGGATGATGGCGCTGACACCAAGACCTGCCAGCAGGAAAACCAGCGCATAGCCGAGACTCAGATTGTAGTTGATGGCGGCAACCAGCATGATCAGCAGCGTGACAGCGAAAGCCAGTCCCTGGCGTGTCGGCAGGACATACACGCGGCGTTGCGTCAGCACCACGGGAGAAGACTCGGGCGGGCGCCCGCGCAGCGCCCAGCGGTAAAAACGTTCCTGCAGAGTGGCTGCGATATTCATGACGATCAATTTGCCTGGGCGGCTGTCGGGTGAATTCCGGGTATTGCTGGTTGCGGATTTCCGCTCAGCGTTTTGTCATGGCAACGGTACCGCCTCGATCAGCCGTTCGGCAATCTGCGCAGTGTTGAGGCGTTGCAGCCGGTCCTCGGCGAAACGCAGGCGGTGCGGCGCGACGGCCGGCAGGACCGTCTGGATATCCTCGGGCAGCACATGGTTACGCTTTTCCAGCAAGGCCCAGGCGCGCGCTGCGGCAAGTAACGCAAGAGCCGCGCGCGGTGAAAGCCCGGTCTGGTAATCGGGCGAACGGCGGGTATGTTCGACCAGCGCCTGGGTGTAGTCGATCAGGGCATCGGAGACATGAATGGCGTCGACCGATTGCTGCAAGGCGGTGAGCATTTCGGCGTTCAGGCAGGGTTCGATACCGGAGATCATCGCGCGCCGGTCGGTGCCGCGCAGCAGTTCGCGCTCGGCATCCCGATCGGGGTAGCCGAGCTCGATGCGCATCAAAAAACGATCGAGTTGCGATTCCGGCAGCGGAAAAGTACCGATCTGATGTGCGGGATTTTGCGTGGCGATGACGAAGAATGGCGACGGCAACGGCCGCGTCGCGCCTTCTGTGGTTACCTGGCGTTCCTCCATGGCTTCGAGGAGTGCGCTTTGTGCTTTTGGCGTGGCGCGGTTGACCTCATCGGCAAGGATCAACTGGGCAAAAATGGGGCCGGGGTGAAAGGCAAAACTACCCGTGGCGCGATCGAACACCGAGACGCCGACGATATCGGCTGGCAGCATATCGCTGGTGAACTGGATGCGCTGGAATTGCAGACCGAGCAGTCGTGCCAGCAGATGCGCCAGAGTCGTCTTGCCGACGCCGGGGACATCCTCGATCAGCAGATGTCCGCGCGCCAGCAGGCAGGCCAGTGTCAGGCGGATCTGCCGCTGCTTGCCGAGAATGACGGTGCCGGCCTGGCGGATGAGATTGTCGATGACAGGCTGGTGATCGATGGTGGGGGCGGACATGGTTCAGGTCATTGGGTAATATCGAGGAAGGTAGCATAATGCAAGCGGCTTCTTCGGTGTATGTTCAAATTCTATCTGGCGGTCTGGTGGTCTGTTTTTTAAATCAATGAGCGACCAATCAATAATGCACAAAACCCAACCAGCATGACTACAGCCTTCATCACCCATCGTGATTGCTGGAAACATGACATGGGTGCCCATCATCCGGAATGTCCAGAGCGCCTTGACGCCATCAACGATCGCATGATCGCTGCCGGACTGGATATACACCTGAAATATTACGACGCACCGCTGGCGCAGATTGAACAGTTGCTGCGCGTGCATTCGCGCAAACATATTGAAACTATCGAAGAAAGCGCGCCGCAGCACGGCATTGTGCACCTCGACCCGGACACGGCGATGAGCCCCGGCACCTGGCAGGCGGCGCTGCGTGCTGCCGGCTCCGGCGTACTGGCTACCGATTTGTTGATGCAGGGCAAGGCGAAGACAGCCTTCTGCTGCGTACGCCCACCCGGACACCATGCCGAGCGGGCGCGGCCGATGGGGTTCTGCTTCTTTAACAACATCGCCGTTGCAGCGATGCACGGCATCGAGGCATGGGGATTGCAGCGCGTTGCCATTGTCGATTTCGATGTCCATCACGGTAACGGCACCGAGCAGATTTTTGCCGGCAACGAAAAGGTGCTGATGGTCGGCACCTTTCAGCATCCGTTCTATCCCTATTGCGGCACCGAGGATCCGGCTTTCAACATGCTTAATGTACCGCTACCGGCGGGTTCGCGCGGTGATGCGTTTCGCCAGGCGGTCAGCGACATCTGGCTACCACGGCTGCACGAATTTGCACCCGAGATGATTTATATTTCTGCCGGCTTCGATGCCCATTATGAAGATGACATGGGTTCGCTGGGTCTGCTCGAAGCCGATTACATCTGGGTAACGCAGCGGATCATGGAAGTTGCGGCGCTGACGGCACAGGGACGCATCGTCTCGATGCTCGAAGGTGGCTATGCACTGTCGGCCCTTGGCCGCAGCGTTGCGGCACACGTCAAGACGCTCGCCGACCTGTAATCGGCTGGCAAGTTTCTGCGCAGCACTTTCGAGTAAAATCGCCTTTTTACAAGATTCCGCAACGATATGATTACCGGTTCCATCCCCGCCATTGCGACGCCCTTGCAGGAAGACGGCAGCCTTGATCTGTCGCGTCTGCGCAGCTTCATCGACTGGCTGATTGTCGAGGGCTCGGACGGCATTGTCGTGGTCGGCACCACGGGTGAATCGCCGACAGTGAATTTCGACGAACACTGCCTGCTGATCAAAACCGCCGTCGAGCATGTGGCCGGTCGCGTTCCGGTGATCGCCGGTACCGGCGCCAACTCGACGCGCGAGGCGATCGAGCTGGCCAACTTTGCGAAACAGGCTGGCGCCACGGCGCACCTGTCGGTAGTGCCGTACTACAACAAGCCGGGGCAGGAAGGGCTGTACCGCCACTTCAAGGCGATTGCCGAGGCCGTCGAT
>DAOLZE010000258.1:0-3817 GCA_035426125.1 Rhodocyclaceae bacterium | reverse complement strand
TGGTGCTGCATCGATTCTCGATGCCGTACCGGTCGGCTGGCTGTCCAGTTCGCTGGAGTATGATCATCCGCTCTCTGCCGTCCCGGTCGAAGCGTTTCCATGTAGTGATGGACAGGCTTGGGAATGGGATGGCGTGCGCTTTGAAATTCTTCATCCGCTCGTTGTGCAGTATGCGGTGCCAGCCAAAAAGACCAATGACATGAGTTGTGTGCTCAAGGTATCTGTGGGCCGGAACAGTGCACTGCTGACTTCGGATATCGAGGCGCTTTCCGAGCGGTCGCTATTGGCGCGATACGGGAATGACAACGGCACCGGTGACAAGCTGCGCGCCACCGTGCTGATTGCACCGCATCACGGCAGCCGAACTTCTTCGACACCAGAATTTATTGCGACGGTCGGTGCACGCGAGGTGATTTTCCCGGCTGGCTATCGCAATCGCTTCGGTCACCCTCGTCCGGATGTGGTTGAGCGGTATCGTGCCACAGGTGCCGAACTGCATCGCACCGACAGCGAAGGCGCGCTATCGATCAGCATGACGGCGACAGATGTTTCCGTACAAGGCGAACGGGCGGGGCGCTGGCGCTACTGGTTTGGGCGTTGATGCAGGGTGGCTTCAGTGCATCGGCTCCGCCATGCATCCGTCAGCGGTGGATGAAGCCCATATTCTTTGTCGCTCACGAATCTCGATTCGCGGTATCGTAGCGCCTGATATGCGGTCATGGCACTCGATGGCCGTAGCAATGAATTCTTTCAGGATGCGTCAATGAGCGATCTGGAACATAAAAAGTTTTCTGTCAAGGCGATATTCTCACTGCTTTTCTGGCTCGCACTTGCGGCCATCTATGTGCTTGGGTCGCTTGCAGCCTTGAAGACCCCCTACGTAGTAGATACCGAGACAGAGCAAAAAACTCTGCGGATAAATATTGATGCCGTGAGTGGCTTGCTGCACGGCGATCGGCGAGGCTATCAGACATTGCACGATTATCAGGATAAATATTATGGAATTGGTTTCCACGCACCAGCATATCTCGTGCAGAAACTACTTGAAAAGCCGGTTGCCCGGCTATTCAAGGTTTCTGAGTACGACGCATTTTTGCTCGTCAAGCACTGGCTAACATTTAATCTATTTTTTGCTTCTGCCATCCTGATCCTGTGGTTGTCGAGGCGTATTGTCGGCGATGAAGGATTTTCACGACTCGCTACATTGTGTTACCTACTCTGGCCCTATTTACTTGGCCAGTCGTTGCTGAATGTCAAGGATGTCCCTTTCCTTTTTGGTTGGCTTCTTTGTTCTTGCTTGTCATATTTAATCCTGGAGCGGTATCGCCGAGGGCAGAATATTGGCCGGTATTTCATCGGTATATTAGCCGTATGTACCGGCTGGCTGATTTCAGTGCGCGTCGCCGGAATATTGATCTTTCTGCAATATGCGATCACTTTTTTTGTCGCACGAAAATATTCGGCCGGGCAGCAAAATATTTCATCCATGCTGAAGAGATTTCATCTTCCGATATTTTTTATCAGCCTGGTTGTGTTCGTCATACTTGCCTACCCGATACTCTGGCTTAATCCGATCGATGTGCTCTGGGCCATTCTGTACATGAGCAGGCATCCGATGGGTTATTACGGCCACACTAACCTGACGTTTGGCATGCGCATGCCAGCCGGCGATTTACCTTTGATCTATATTCCTGCCTGGCTGGCGGTGAAATTACCCATTATGATTATTTTGGGCTATCTGGCATTGCCGCTAACTTTTGCGCGGATAGGCAAGGATGAAACCGATAGAGTGTTTTTCAGGGCCATGTTTTATACGAGTGTAATCGTCCCGGCACTACTGTCTCTTCTGGGGGTTGTTCTCTATAACGAGTTGCGCCAGTTGCTCTTCCTGATGCCACTGTATTTCTTGGTGGGGGTTATCTCGTTGTACGGTTTTTCCCGCAGACTCTCCATGGCGCTTCTGGTGGTAGCCATCTGTATTTTTATAATCGACAATTTCATGGCCTTTCCGTATCAGTATGTCTGGTTCAACGAGGTTGCCAGGCAATTCAAGGTCGAGCGATATTTTGAGACCGATTATTGGGGATCGTCGGGCAAGCCCATGGCCAAACTTGTGACCAGTGGCCATAAAACCTATCCGACGGCCTGTATGTATGTGCAACCCGATCTGATTTTTCGGAATTTTCTCGAGCACGAATTGCTCACTTGCATCAAGACAACCTTCGATGCGCCACCACCACGGCCATTCCTGTTTGCAAACTACATACGGGATGAAAGCCCCGGCTTTCCATCCGATTGCATTGAGATCGGCCGCGAAAAATTTCATCTGTTCATGGGGAATGGTGACATCACGCTGGCCAAAGTCATGTATTGCAAGTGAATCGACGCCGGGAACGGTTATGATTTCAAGCTGATCGATACAGGGAAGTTTCTCATGCAGATGCGCGAGCGCAATGTTCAATGTTCCAGTCCCGCCGGCCTGCACCGCATGGCCTATACCGAGTGGGGCGATCCACAAAATCCGCGGGCGCTGGTGTGCGTACATGGTCTGACACGTTGCGGACGCGACTTTGATTTTCTCGCCGCCTCGCTGGCCTCCGAATATCGCGTGATCTGCCCCGATGTGGCAGGCCGCGGGCAAAGCGACTGGCTGGCCGACAAGACGATCTACGGTATCCAGCAATATGTCGATGATATGGTGACGCTGCTGGCGCGCCTCGATACTGAAGAGATTTTCTGGCTCGGCACCTCAATGGGCGGGTTGATCGGCATGGTTCTCGCCGCACAGGAACATACGCCGGTGAGCCGCCTGATCCTCAACGATTGCGGTCCGGTGCTGAAGGCGACGGCGCTGGCGCGTATCGGCGAATATGTCGGCAAGGATCCGCGTTTTGCCACAATCGAAGAGGCCGAGCGATTTGTCCGTCAAACCAGTTTTACTTTTGGCCAGCTCAGCGACGCGCAGTGGCGCCATCTGACCATACATGTAGTGCGCACTGCCGCCGATGGCATGATCGAGTTCCGCTACGATCCCGGCATTGCCGTGGGCTATCAGCCACTGGTTGCAGCAAAACAGGATATCGAACTCTGGCAATACTACGATGCCATCCGCTGTCCGACTCTGGTATTGCGTGGCGCCGAGTCCGACCTGCTGCTGCCCGAAACCGTTGCGCAGATGGCGCAGCGCGGACCGCGTGCGCGTTGCATCGAAATTCCCGCAACCGGCCATGCGCCGATGCTGATGGAAGCCGCTCAGGTGGCGCTGGTTGCCGATTTTTTGCGGGCTGCCTGAGAGTTGTCCTGCCTTGATCTGTTAGAATTCTTCGCGGCGGGCCTCCCCGCATTGTGGGGTGGTGAATCTGGTCAGGTCCGGAAGGAAGCAGCCACAGCCATTTACCGCAAGTGCCGGGGGTAAGGCTCGCCAAATTTGCTTCTTCCCGTCTGCTGCCGCTAACACATCGAACGCATCATTTGCCTGGTTCCCGCATGAGCTATCAAGTCCTGGCGCGCAAATGGCGCCCGAAATCCTTCGCCACCCTGGTCGACCAGGAGCATGTGGTGCGCGCCTTGACGCATGCTCTGGACCAGCAGCGCCTGCACCATGCCTACCTGTTCACCGGGACACGCGGCGTCGGCAAGACGACCATCGCACGCATCATGGCCAAGGCGCTGAATTGCGAAAGTGGCATCACGTCCACGCCGTGTGGTGTCTGTTCTTCCTGTGTTGAAATCGATAGCGGGAGTTTCGTTGATCTGATCGAAGCCGATGCCGCGACCAACACCAAGGTCGACGAGATGCGTCAGTTGCTGGAGAACG